>NZ_JBFAXX010000096.1:0-20994 GCF_040680995.1 Kitasatospora sp. NPDC051914 | reverse complement strand
GCCGGTGGCCGTCTTACGTTCTCAGGCGACACCCGCTACCGGGACGAAACCCCCGGAACGGGTGGAACCCGTACACCACTTCCCTGGACGCAACCGTCTTCCATGGCGGTTGCAGCATCACACAATTCCTTCGGCAAGGGCGTCATGTGCCTGGGCGAGTGCCTCGTCGACGCAGGGCCCGCAGACGGGGATGGCCTGAAGGCCGCGGCCATGGGCCCGGTAGTAGTAGTCACGGCTGAAGTTGCGGCATCCCGGCCGGCGGCATCGGCGGGGAACGGTGCGGATCGCAAAGCGTCGGCGGGGAACGGTGCGGATCGCAAAGCGTGCACGGAAACGTGGCATGATCATCCTTTCGTGTGGGGACGGTGGAGTACTTCATCGACTGGCCGCGTCGGAGTCCCGGTGCACAGCGGCGTGTGTCTTCGGCACCCGGTTGCGCGGTGCAGCCGGGTGCGCGCCTGGGCCGGATCGCACGGGCCAGCTGCGGGTCTCGGTGCCGAGACGGCGGGCGTGGGTCGCGGTGTTTCACCGGGCGGTGGCTCGCAGACCCACCGGGCTTCGGGGGCGCTGGTCGCAGCGTAGGTGTGGGCTGCAGGGAGTCAAGGGGCCTGCTCACCCGCATTGCGGCGTGAGGAGCCGACTGTGCCAGCCCCGGCGGAGCAGAACTCTCGCACCTGCGCTGCGCTACAAGGTTCTGTCCGGTGGATCATGCGATCGGAAGACGCGCTCGCCTGGCGGCACACCGGCCCGCTGCCCAGGCGCGCCCCGCTGTTCGCGGCCGTCGCCCTCACGGCGTTGGATGAAGTCAGAGGAGTTCTGCGTGTTTGTGGTGAGGACGTTCGGCCGAAGCGCGGCAGTCGACGACGACCGCCGTGAGTTCAGCCTCCTGGGGAAGCGCCAGCTCAGCGGGCTGGCCCTCGCACGCCCGATTACTACGGGCGCGCGGTCCCGCGCTGTCCTAGAACTGCAGCAGAACTACGGCGATCTGCGGTTCAGCGCCCTGGTGGGTGGCGAGTTCGAACCAGGAGAGGGCGATCGACTGGCCTGGCGGGTCAGATTCTGGGAGACGGTCCGGCCTACGCCACAGCTGGGGCTGCTGCGCGGTGCGCTACTGCCGGGTTTGCCCGAAGGGCTGGATCATGCTGCGGCGGACGGCCTGCACGCCCTCACCAGCGGGGCCCTTCCAGCCGGCCGGCTGGTGATCGACCGGGCGGGCTACGACCACGAGTCTCCCCCGGTGCTGTTCGCGACGGCCACCGAGCTCCTGCTGCACATCCTGCTGGCGGGCGCCTTCGGATCGCCAGCGGAGCCGGTCATCAGGTCCTGGGTGGCCTCCGGCCGAATTCCGGCGGCTCTGCCCAGATTTGAGTGACCTGAGCCCTACGGCGCCGTGATCCGCCGAACAGAACCTCCCCAGAAGGGGATCTGGGGCTTGGTGGCCGGGCGTCTTCGTCCCACGGGGCGGGATGTGTTCTCAGCTTGATTTTTATGGAGTCGTCGCGTTCTTGGCGAGGTGGGCTTCGAGTGTGAGTTCGCGTTTGATGGTCTTCCCGACGTCGTAGTGGGGTGCCGGCCTGCGGTTCTTCGTGCCGGGTGGGCGGCCTGGGCCGGGGCGTGTCGGTTGCGGCACACCGGCCGGGTTGAGTGCCTTCGCGTGGATGTGGCGAAACCCGCGTCGGACCCGGGCGGGCGTGAGTCTGTTCGGTGGGGCGGGTTTCTCCCAGGGGCGGCGAAGATCCTCCGCCAGGGGTCGGGCGAGGCGGAGCTGGGTGTGCGCGACGAGGATCAGCCAGGTCCACAGGTCGGCGGTGTCCGGGTTGCGGAACTGCGGGGCGGTCCAGCCGAGGGTGCTCTTGAGCAGCCTAAATGTGTGTTCCAGGTCGAATCTGCGCAGGAAGGTGCGCCAGATCCAGTCCAGATGGGCGGCGGTGACGCCCGTGGCGGAGGACCACAGCCACAGCGGCTTGGCGTCCCGCTCGCCGGGCAGGTGCTCGACCTTGAGACGGACCAACGTGCCGTGCAGCACGGGGAGTTCGGCGTCGGTGTACTCCAGCCAGGGGCCGCGGCGCTGAAGCCGGGGGTGCATGCGGTCCCATGCCAGTGCTTCGGCCTTGCCGTAGCGCATGGTGTCCGTGCTGGTGATCGCGTCCGGGGTGTGCCAGGTCTTCGGCTGGGCGAGGGTGAGCACGCCGCCGTGCCGACGCGGGCGTCCCCCTCTGGGTCCGGAGCGTGCGGGGCCCGGGTCGCGGAGCATGACGCGGTCCGAGCGCAGCCGCACCACGATCTCCACCGGCAGGTCCGCGAGCACGTGCGCGAGGCGGGTGCCGTCGTAGCCGGCGTCCATCACGATCATGATGTCCGGGTCGCCAGGCCGCCAGTGCCCCGCGGCGATCAGACGCTCGACGACCTCCCGCAGCTGGGCCGCGGTGACCGCGGTCGCGTCGTCGGCCGGTCCCAGGCGGACCGCGTCCAGCAGCCCGACCCAGGAGGTCCGCCCCGCCTCCAAAGCGGCGACGAACGAGTAGGGCCAGCCCGGCACCAGCTGGTCGCTGGCCCGTCCGCCGCGGCCGTAGACGTGGCAGAACAGGCGCTCGTCGCTGGTCGGGGCATCGGGCCGCAGCCAGTTGGAGACGTCCACGGCCAGGCCGATCCGCCCATCGGAGAGTCGCGGGATCGGCAGGTTCGCCAGGGTGCGGCGCAACCTTGTCGGCTCCAGCCAGCCCCGGTCCAGCGCGGCGTACAAGGCGCCGTGCCCGCGCCGGTGCTCGGCCGCGAGACAGAGCTCGACCAGCGTGTTCACCGGCCCGTCGGTGCACAGCACCGCGTCGGCGAGCTCGAAGAGCGCGTCCGCGCGCGTGTAGAGACTTTCGTAGAACTCGACCCGAAAGCGGGACAGCAGGCCCAACGCGTCACCAGTGGACGGAGCATGGGGCAGACTCATACGCAGCGGCCGTTCTCTTGGGCTTCGTGACTCGACATCTCGAAGCGTGGAGAACGGCCGTGGCCTTTGTCCCGGGAAGAACGCCAAACCAGCAGGTCGGGTGACCTGCGACGTTAGAAGCTGTTGTCGTACCGATCGCGAGGTCTGCCGATCGAACGGGAGTCCCAAGGTGCGCCTCGGCCAGCGAGGTCAATCCTCAGAACCCGAACCTCGCCGTTCTGGGTTGGGCTCAGTCCCACCACAGGACGACGGTGAGCCGCCGTTCAGCCGCCTGCCGGTAGAAGGTGCGGAGTGCCTCAAAGTGGTGGGTGAGGTACAGGCGAGGATCGCCGGTGATGCTCATTCTCAAGGTAGCTGCTGCTTCTTGGCCGTCCGCCGGCAGCGCAGCGATGGCATCCTCCCAGTCGACCGCGGCAAGTGTGGTGGCAATCTCCGATGCCGCGTCGGGGCCGATGGCTCTGGGCGGAGGACCGAATGTGCCTACGGCGTCGTCGTGATCGAGGTAGGAGACATCGATTAGCGCGTCGCCGTCGGTAGATCGTTCGAGTGCCGAAACTGCTGCCGGTCCGACCCGGGCCAGCTGGAAGAGTCGCCGGAGGGACTCGGGCGACCAGTCGAGGTCGAGCCGGTCCGCCCTCGGCGGATCCCACTGGGGGTTGGCATCCGGGGAGGCCTCCGCTACCTGTCGGCAGAGGTTCAAGTACTCCGTCGTCACTCGTGCGAGCTGCTGCGTCACTGCCATGGTGGCAGTGTTCCGGACGGACTTCGCCGCTCACCAGCGGATTACACCCCAGTACTGGAACCCGCTGTCGTGCCGATCTTGGTGAGCATGGGTTCGATTGCGGGGACTCGGTCGTGTGATCTTGCGGCCTGTCGAGCATGAAGACAGGGCCTCTGGTGCAGCTCGGGGTTGTCGAGACCGTGAGCACGCCAGGAGGCCCTGTTGCCGCAGTTGTACGCCCTCACGTCGGCTGGATCCAACTCGGCTGCCCGGGAGTGTGATTGTCTCGCTCACCAGTTCGGGAACGCCGGGGACTGTCCGCACAGGCGGCCGAGGTATCCGTCCGACATGAGTGACGCGGAATGGGCTGTGGTCCGGGACGCGATGCCGGTGCCGGGGTGGCTGGAGGGCCGGGGCGGGCAGCCGGAGGGCTATTGCCACCGCCAGATGGTCGACGCAATCCGCTACCTGGTCGCGGGCGGCATCGCCTGGCGGGCGATGCCCGCAGACTTTCCCGCGTGGGACCGTGTCTACGCCTTCTTCCGGCGCTGGCGGGACAAGGGCCTGGTCGGCGAGTTCCACGACCGGTTGCGCGACCGGGTCCGTGAGGTGGCGGGCCGCGATCCGGAGCCGACCGCGGGGATCATCGACGCGCAGTCGGTGAAGGCAGCCGCGTCGGTGCCGGCCGTGAGCCGGGGCTTCGACGGCGGGAAGAAAGTGAACGGCCGCAAGCGCCACATCGTGGTGGACACCCTCGGGCTGCTGTTGGCGGTGACGGTCACCGCGGCATCCGTCACCGACCGCGAGGCCGGCGGGACGCTGCTGGCCCGGCTGCGCGAGCGGCACTGGCGCATCACGATCGTGTGGGCCGACGGCGGCTACACCGGGCGCCTGGTCGACCTCGCCCGCGACGTCCTGGGCCTCGCCCTGCGCGTGGTCAAACGCGGCGACGACACCGCGGGCTTCGTCGTGCTGCCGAAGAGGTGGCTGGTCGAGCGCACGTTCGCGTGGCTGATGCGCTCACGCCGCCTGGCCCGCGATTACGAGGCCCGCACCGACACCTCGGAGGCGGTGATCCGCTGGTCGATGAGCATGGTCATGAGCCGGCGCCTCGCCCGGCGGGCACGCTGAACATCCCGGGACGGTCCTCGGCCAGCCAGCCCCGCGCGGCCAGACGCTTCGCCTTCGACCGCACCCCTTCCACCTTCGCCGCAACCGGCTCCAGCCCAAGTGCCGCCGCGAGTCGGCGACAGTCCATCGCCTCTCCATCCGCCCCCTTCCCGCCGGCCAGGACGTCCATGATCCGCCGGTAGTCCGGCGCCAGCACCGTCGGCGCGAGCCCCTCCTGCCAGTGCGGCACCACCGAACCAGGCACCGCTGCCGCGACCGGCTCCGGCCGCTCACCGTCCACCACGGCCCGCGGCACCTCCTCGCCTCCGCGAGATTCCGTCAGGACCTCGCCGACTGTCTCGCGGGCGATCACGAACCGCTCCCATACCGCCTCCGCCTCCCGCAGCTCGGCCTGAAGGGCCTCCACCCGCTGCCGAGCAGCCCGTTCACGTTCCTCCAGCAACCCCATCACCGACGGCATCCGACACCTCCACCGAAGAGACGACACGACACCTCGTCCCTGCCGCCGAAGCGCCGGCCCTATGCCTGACCAGCGGAAACGTACCCGTCACTTTCGGAAAGACAACGACTTCTCACACCCCCACCCAACGACCTCCTCTGGACCTGGATCCACCGAACACCAGCACGCAACGGCTGACCCCCGACAAGCCGCTCCCTGTGGGGCTACCGGTAGACCGGCAAGAAACCCCAGAACATCTCAGACAACCAGTGATTCCCGACCCATCACCAACGCTCGCAGATCAGAACCTTGTACGGCAGCCTCTTCCAGCTGAAACGATCAAGACAACGTCCGCCAACCCCTAGAGAGGACCCGCCAACGTCCCCGTTCCAACCACAACACCCCACGCCACAGGCCCACACCACAAGCAAAATGCCGATCAGCCACACGTAGTGAAGGCGGTGGTGGCGGTGGAAATGCCAGCCGGGCCGCCAGCGCCCGGCCGGTGACCACCGGCGATGCGGAAAATCGGACTCCCTTTCGACAGAACTCTGGCGCTTCCTGCCGGGCTGAGGCACACTCAGGACCGCTATGGCGCACCTCGGCCGCACCGGTGGCTGACTCTCCGAACTGGCTGTCAAAATTGTTAGCGCTAACATTCCGCTTCCGGGGCGGGTGCCGCCCTGGCGGTCCAAGGCGGAGGGAGAGGCCGTGCCGGTCCGGTGGGCGCGTGCCGCGAGGCGGTGCCGCCGGTGGTAACCGTCGGTGCCATCCCTTCACATCCCACCCGAGCAAGGGACTCCAACGATGACATCCGCGCTTTCGCGATGGTCGCAACGCTTCGTCGCCCTGACGGCAAGCCTGCTGTGCGTGCTGGCATTCCTTCCGGCCGCGGCCCGGGCGGACAATCCGATCGTGCAGAACGTGTACACCGCCGATCCGGCACCGCTGGTCTACAACGGCCGGGTCTACCTGTACACCGGGCATGACGAGGACGGCTCGACGACCTTCAGGATGCGCGACTGGCGGGTGTGGTCGTCCTCCGACATGGTGAACTGGACCGATCACGGCTCGCCGATGAGCCTGGCGACTTTCAGCTGGGCCGGCTCGGACGCCTGGGCGGGACAGACCATCTACCGCAACGGGAAGTTCTACTGGTACGTGCCGGTGCGGATGAAGAACGGATCGCAGGCCATCGGAGTCGGGGTCTCGGACAGCCCCACTGGGCCGTTCCGTGACGCGATCGGCGCCCCGCTGATCCAGAACTCCGAGATCGACCCCACCGTCTTCATCGACGACAACGGGCAGGCCTACCTGTACTACGGGAACCCGAGGCTGTGGTATGTGCGGCTGAACGCCGACATGGTCTCGTACTCCGGCAGCCCGACGCAGATACCGCTGACCACCGCGGGGTTCGGCACCCGCACGGGAGACGCGAACCGGCCCACCCTGTATGAGGAGGGCCCCTGGGTCTACAAGCGCAACGGCCTCTACTACATGGTGTTCGCGGCGAAGTGCTGCTCCGAGTTCATCGCCTACTCCACCGCGCCCGGCCCGACCGGACCGTGGACGTACCGCGGCACCATCATGCCCACCCAGGGCAGCAGCTTCACCAACCACGTCGGCATCGTCGACTTCAACGGCGGCTCGTACTTCTTCTACCACAACGGCGCCCTGCCGGGCGGCGGTGGCTACACCCGGTCGGTCGCGGTGGAGAAGTTCAGCTACAACCCAGACGGCACCATCCCGACGATCAACATGACGACGGCCGGGGTGCCGCAGGCCAGCACCCTCAACCCCTACGTCCGCCAGGAGGCCGAGACCATCGCGTGGGGCAGCGGCATCGAGACCGAACCCTCCAGCGAGGGTGGAATGAACATCGGCTGGATCGAGAACGGCGACTACACCAAGGTCAAGGGCGTGGCGTTCGGCACCGGCGCCGCCTCCTTCACCGCCAGGGTCGCCTCGGCCACCAGCGGCGGCCGCATCGAGCTGCACCTGGACAGCACGACCGGGCCGACGGTCGGGACGTGCACCGTGCCGGGCACCGGAGGCTGGCAGACCTGGAGCACGATCTCCTGCCCTGTCACCGGCGCGACCGGCACCCACGATCTGTACCTGCGCTTCACCGGCGGCAGCGGCTTCCTCTTCAACATGAACTGGTGGCAGTTCACTCCCACCCGCTCCGCCTTCTGACGCTATCCGAAGCAGCGTTCGACGACGTTGCCGAACTGGTAGATGAACCGACCGAAGCGTGGCCGACCTCCGCGCAAGCCCAGGTGGAGGCGACCCGCTCGGTCGGTGCATTCGACCTGCTTCTAACCACAGGTCGTGATCGTACTGCGCTTGAACATGCCCTCGCAGGAGTGGTGAAAGCTTTGTCCCACCGTCCTTCACGCGACACTCGGCCAGTCAGCCGGTGGCGAACCGCACTCGCCGCGCTACTTGCCCTGCTCGGTGCATGCGGGGCGGTGCTGCTGCCCGCAGCACAGGCCCGGGCGGCCACCGTCGGGTTCACCCTGGGAGCCACCCGCACCGACCAGAACGGCCCCTCGGCGTCGGGCGTGACGGAGACGGTGCGGTGGCGCAGCCGGTCCAGGCCGCGGGCCTTCCAGTAGGCGGCGTCGCGCTGGGACCAGCCGCGGTCGTTGTCGGTAGGTGCGCGCCACAGGCCCAGCGTGGGGCCGTGCAGGGGCAGTTGACCGAGGTCGAAGAGGCTGCCGGTGGCGTGGTCGAACCGGCCGGGCCCGAGCGTGATGATTCCGTCCGCGGTGTGCGGTGCCACCGGGGTGCCGTGCGAGCGGCCGGGCCTCGGTGCGGAGAGCTGGAGTTGCCCCCAGGCGATGACGTGGCCCTCGGGCGCCCAGTCGGTGGTCTTGGCCAGCTTCGCCCGGACGGTGAGCCACAGTTCGCCCCCGTCGCCATCGCCGTCGCCCTCGACGGCGGCCTGCCGGGCCGGTGCGGGCAGCGGCAGGGGGCCGTGTTCCCCGGCGGCCAGCTGTGGCGTGGGCAGGGTGCCCGCGGCGAGTTCGACGCCCTCGCGTGCGAGTGACCAGGTGAACCGCAGGTGGGAGAGGTCCAGGACCTCGTAGCGGTTCTCGACGGTCAGCGTCCCGGGCTCGGGGCCGGGGCCGATGCGGACGGGGGCAATGACCTTGGCGTACTCCAGCAGGCCGGGCGAGGGGGTGCCGTCGGGGAGGATCTCCAGTTTCGCCGCGGTGCCCCCCCCAGCCGTGGTCGGTCCAGGTCATGCGCCCGATCAGGACGCGGTGGTCGCCGGCGGGGACGGTCACGGCGAAGGGCTCGTCGGTGTCGGACAGCGTTCCGGGGTCGGCGGCGATGACGCGTCCGGTGGACAGGTGCAGGACGCCGGCCACCTCGGGGCCGTGATCTCGGCAGTGCCGTGGTGCTTGTCCTTGAACCGTGCGCCGGCGGTGAACAGCGTCTGCAGGTGCCGCGGATGCAGTCCCTGCGCCGCGGCCCATCCGCGCTACTGACTTACCGGCCAGGCCCGGTGGCGAGCAGGAGGACTTGCCCACCTGGCACCGACGGCATCGGGTTCTGGGGAACGGTTCCCTTTCATGCCGTGCACCGGTCGCCGAGAAAGCAGCATCGGGGCGGCAACCTTCTCGTCCTCTGCGGCAACTGGGAGCTGCAAGGCCGAGTCGAACAACCGGATGGACAGGTATGAGGGCAACGAAGCATGCCGCGCCGCAACCGTGGTGCAGGCGTGGACTGGTCACGGGCGTTCCCTTGAGGCTGCTGGCCGTCGGTGTGCCGGCGTGCCATCCCTCCGGGAGCAGAATTGGTATGAGGTTCACCGGCATCCACGCGGAGCAGCCGACCGTCGGCGGCACCGCCGTGCAGCCGGACGTCGCCCAGCCGACCCGCGTCCGGTTCGGTCGGCAGTGACCAGCCCGCCGGTGAGCCTTCACCGCCCCGCAACCGAGCACGACCACCGTTCGAATCCCAGGCTCGGCACTGTTAGGCTGCGCCCCCCAATGTTATTGAATGTGCAACCAACGCGCACATCCTGGCAAGGAGAGGGCGACCGGGGGATGGTCCTCGATGACGCGTCCGCGGAGTTCCACGAATTCTTCGAACGCCACTATGCCGAACTCGCCCGGCTGGCCCACCTACTGACCGGCGAGGCCGACGCGGCGGACGACCTCGCGGCGGATGCCCTGGTCGCGCTGTGGCAGCGCTGGGACCGGTTGCGGCAGGCCGACCACCCGCTCGCCTACGCACGCGGTGTGGTGGCCAACCTGGCGCGGGGACGGATCCGCAGCATGGTGCGGGAGCGGCGCCGGATCACGCTGTTCTGGTCCCGCAGCCCCGAGAAGGTGCAGGGACCGGACACGGCGGCCGTGATAGACGTGCGCGCGGCGCTCGCCCGGCTGCCATTCCGCAAGCGCGCCTGCGTGGTGCTGCGGCACGCCCTCGACCTGTCGGAGAAGGACGCGGCAGCGGCGCTGGGCATATCGGTGGGAACGGTGAAGAGCCAGACCTCGAAGGGGATGGCCGAGCTGCAGAAGATACTGGGCGCGCGAGCGGCCGGGGACCTGGTGGCAGGGAGGAGGAAGCGGTGAACGAGGAGATCGAGCGTCGGCTGCGCGAGGCCGCCGAGGCCCACCGGCCCGACCGTGCGCGGATGCTGGCCCGGGTGGAACGCGGCATGGCCGGCCCCGCCGTACGTCACCGCGCGCGACCGTTCGCGAGGTCCGGGATCAGGGTCGCGCTCGCCGGGCTCGCCGCCGGTGGCATCCTGACGACCGGCGGCCTCGCCGTCGCCGCCATCGTCGCGGAGCCGTCGCCGCCGCCCACCGTGGCCACGCCCACCACCCTGGCCCCGGCCGTCAGCTCCCCGCCCCCGACCTCGGCCCGCCCCACCCCGGTCGCGCCCCCGGCCACCACCCCGGGCAGCTCGCGCCCGACTCCGTCGGCCACCAGTGCCAGCCCCTCGCCGACCGTCGGCGAGAGCCAGAACGGACCGCTGTGGTCGGCCGGCTCGCTGGACCCGTACAGCAGCGTCTACTGGACGCAGAGCGACCTCTTCCTCAAGACGACCCAGCCGCTCACCTCGCTCACGGTCGAGATCCGGATCGTGCAGACCGGCAAAGTGAAGAACGCCGGCACCTGGCACACGCTGCCGAGTGGTGACTTCACCGTCACCGTCCAGGAGGCCGGCGGCGCGCTGGTCTACCGCTGGGTCCTCAAGCCGGGCCTGACCGTGCCGGCCGGGAGCTACAGGTTCGGCGCCCAGTTCAACAACGGCAGTGTGCGCAGTGCCGCGGGCGACGGCTACCGCGTCGACGCGCAGGCGTCGGGCGGCTCCGCGTCGGTCCGGGGAGGGTTCGTCCCGACCCGGTGAATGCCGAGGTGCGGTGAGGGGAAGAGTCCCCTCACCGCACACCTCGATGGTCGAGCGGATCCCGGTGAGGCGCCCCGGGCCGACTACCAGCGAGGCAGGTGTTGCCGGGTCGGCTACCGGCACGCAGCGAAGACCCGCCCATCCCCGACACCCATGCGTACCGGTGCACTCGTGCGGACCGGCGCGCCGTCCTTGAAGCTGTTGAGGAAGGAGGAGGTCGGGGCCGTGACGGCGCGGCGGTGCAGTCGGGGAGGTCGAGTGCCCGAACTGCTGGTACGTGGTCCAGTCGGCCGGCCGCTGTTGCTCCCTTCGTCGTAGGTGGCCTCCGTGGTGCTCGGCAGGTAGCCGTGGAACTGCGTGAGGATCGTGGCGACGGCCTTTAAAAATTTTCTTCCTCGATCGCGGCAACCTTTGTGGGCGTGGCGGCCACTGACGGGTGACAGGGCCTCAGACGAAGGCCCTCAGCGCCAGAAAGACAAGCCGTTGCCAGATCAGAACCGTTCTCATCGCCGCCGTCCGGCCACCCGCCGCGTCATAGCCGCCGCCGTGGTGATCGCTGCCGTGGGTGCTGCCGTACCGCTGGTCGCCATGGCCTCACGTACCCCGAATGCCGGCACGCCGGCCGTGCTCGCCGACGCGGCGGCGGGCAGCGGCCGCTACTTCGGTACGGCGGTGGCCTTGGGCAGGCTCGGTGACTCGGCGTACTCGGGCATTCTCGACCGGGAGTTCAGCATGATCACCCCGGAGAACGAGATGAAGTGGGACGCCACCGAGCGCTCCCGCGGGTCGTTCACCTTCGCCGCCGGCGACTCGATCGTCAGCCACGCTGCCGCGCACGGCCAGAAGATGCGCGGCCACACCCTGGTCTGGCACTCCCAACTGCCGAACTGGGTCTCCTCGATCAAGGACCCCGGCACCCTGCGCAGCGTGATGAACAACCACATCACCCAGGAGATGACCCACTACAAGGGCAAGATCTACGCCTGGGACGTGGTCAACGAGGCCTTCGCCGACGGCGGCAGCGGCCAGCACCGCAGCTCCGTGTTCCAGGACGTGCTGGGCAACGGCTTCATCGAGGAGGCCTTCCGCACCGCCCGCGCCGCCGACTCCTCGGCCAAGCTCTGCTACAACGACTACAACATCGAGAACTGGACGGACGCCAAGACCCAGGGCGTCTACCGGATGGTCAAGGACTTCAAGTCCCGCGGTGTGCCCATCGACTGCGTCGGCTTCCAGAGCCACTTCGGCGCCGGCGGTGCCCCGGCCAGTTTCCGGACCACCCTGTCCAACTTCGCCGCGCTCGGCGTGGACGTCCAGCTCACCGAGCTCGACATCGCCCAGGCGTCCACCACCGCCTACACCAACACCGTCAAGGACTGCCTCGCCGTCGCCCGCTGCACCGGCATCACCGTGTGGGGTATCCGCGACAGCGACTCCTGGCGCGGCGGTGAGAACCCGCTGCTGTTCGACCGCGGCGGCAACAAGAAACCCGCCTACGGCTCGGTGCTCACCACCCTGGGCGGCGCCAGCGGCGGAGGGGGCGGCGGCACGCCGGGCGGGGGCATCACCTCCGGCACCGTCTACACGCTCTCCGCCGTGGGCGCCGCCGGACGCGTCCTCGACGAGTACGCGGGACAGAACCGCAACGGCACCCCCGTCCAGGTATGGGACGCCGGCGGCGCCGCCAACCAGCAGTGGAAGGCCACCAAGAACACCGACGGCTCCTACACCCTCACCAACATCGCCAGCGGCCGGGTCCTGGAGGAGCCGGCTAACCGGACGGGCAACGGAACCCGGATGCAGGTCTGGGACTCCACCGGCGCCGCCAACCAGCACTGGAAGGCCGCCAAGAACACCGACGGCTCCTACACCCTGACCAACGTCGCCAGCGGCCGCGCCCTGGAAACCCCCGGCAACCAGACCGCCAACGGCACCACCGTCCAGATCTGGGACTCCTGGGGAGCTGCCAACCAGCACTGGAACTTCAGGCCGTCCGGGTCGCCCACCCCGGCTCCGACCCCGACAACGCCCGCGCCGGGCGGCACGTGCGCCCTCCCGTCGACCTACCGGTGGACGTCGACCGGTGCGCTGGCGCAGCCGGCCAACGGGTGGGCGTCGGTGAAGGACTTCACCACCGTGACGTACAACGGCAAGCACCTGGTCTACGCCTCGAACGTGCCGGGATCAGGGTACGGCTCGATGATGTTCAGCCCGTTCACGAACTGGTCGGACATGGCATCGGCCGCCCAGACCGGCATGAGCCAGAAGGCGGTGGCGCCGACCCTGTTCTACTTCGCGCCCAAGAAGATCTGGGTGCTGGCGTCCCAGTGGGGCCAGTCGCCGTTCGTCTACCGCACCTCCAGCGACCCGACCAACCCCAACGGCTGGTCCGCGCCGCAGCCGCTGTTCACCGGCTCCATCCCGGGTTCCGGCACCGGCCCGATCGACCAGACCCTGATCGCCGACGGCCAGAACATGTACCTGTTCTTCGCCGGTGACAACGGCAAGATCTACCGGGCGAGCATGCCGATCGGGAACTTCCCCGGCAACTTCGGCTCCTCCTACACCACCGTCATGAGCGACACGGAGAAGAACCTCTTCGAGGCGCCGCAGGTCTACAAGGTCAAGGGCCAGAACCAGTACCTCATGATCGTCGAGGCCCGCGGCGCGAACGAGCAGCGCTACTTCCGCTCCTTCACCGCCACCAGCCTCAACGGCACCTGGACCCCGCAGGCCGCCACCGAGTCCAACCCCTTCGCCGGCAAGGCCAACAGCGGTGCCACCTGGACCAACGACATCAGCCACGGCGACCTGGTCCGCGACAACCCCGACCAGACCATGACCATCGACCCCTGCAACCTGCAGTTCCTCTACCAGGGCAAGTCCCCCAACACCCCGCCGAAGACCCCCTACGACAAGCTGCCGTACCGGCCCGGCATCCTCACCCTGAAGCGCTGACCCGCCTGACCCACGGTGATCGAAATCGGGTGCGGCGCACCGACGCGTAGACGAGCGGTCCACGGCGCGCACACCTCCACCCGCTGACCGATACTCACCACCTCGAGGAACCCCAGCCGTGCGCCGGCTGGGGTTCCCACCATTTGGGGAGAAGTCGAAGGCATGGCGAGGCTTCATGGCCGACGCCGGCCGAGAAGCCCTCAGCCCGACGAACCCGCCGCGCCGCCGAACGCGAGGCGGACGACCCTCATGGCCGGCAGGCGGCCGCGTCGCCCTCGATCCGGGTGGAGTACAGCTCGATGCCCTGCCCGGCCTCAGCGACGGTGCGGACCAGGCGGCCGAGCCGCGGCTGGTACTCGAAGACCCGGCCCCGGCCACCCGCGAAGCCGCCGACACCGACCACGCACGTCTGCTGGCCGCCATCGGGGACGCCGCACCCGGCCGGTAGCCGGTAAGAAGCTGTTGCGCTCCTTGACCGTCCAGGACGGATCGAACCGGCAACCGCTCTTCTCGAGCGCACGGATGTGGGCGATCTCCACGTTAAGCATCGGCTCCGCACCCACCATGCGAAGAATCGGCTCACCACAATCAGGCCTGTAACACGCGCCGCCTGCCAGCGCCATCAGCCCGGCGATCGTCGCGTTGGTGTAGATGTGGCGCGGCTGCGAAGTCACAGAACCCCGGTTCCGGCATGCGGGTGCGGCCCGCCTGGTGGTCAGGCGGGCCGCGCCGTGTGGTGGTTCAGCTGATGCGTGCGGTGTAGGGGATGTGGGCGCCGGTGAGCCTGACCAGCGGGTTGCCGGAGGCCTGGTGGAGCATCTGGCCGGCGAGCGTCTTGATGGCCAGCGTGTTGACGTTCCAGTTGTCCCCGCCGGTGGTGCTCAGGACGACGCTGCGGACCTTGGCGTTGCCGGGGTAGATGGGCAGGATGACGGTCTGGGCGTAGTTGTCGATCCAGCGGGTGCCGTTGTTGATGTTGTCGAAGTACTGCTGGCGGCCGTCGGTGAAGGTGACGACGATGTTGGCGTTGTCGCTGCCGCCGCGCAGGTCGTCGCCGCCGGTGCCGATGGTGACGGCCAACTGGTTGGGCGTGGCTCCCTGGTTGCCGGGCTCGTCCAGCAGGGACAGGGGTGTGGTGGTGCGGTACTTGCTGTCGACGAAGTACGTCATCCACGACTCGCCGGGGAACTCGAGGTAGTGGTACGAGTGGTCGGCGACGGACGGGACGAGGGTGACGGTCTGTCCCGGGTGGTTGGGGTCGTAGATGAAGATCTTCAGGTCTTCCTGGAAGGCGCCGAGGTCGCCGCGGTAGCGGCCGAGGTCGTATCCGATGGCGACGACCTGGTGGTGCGGTCCGGCGCCGCCGTTGCCGGCCTTGAACAGGCCCAGCGGCACGGGTCGGCCGGCGTCGATGGAGCGCTGCAGTTCCTGCAGCCGGCCGCCGTTGAAGCCCTGCAGGCCCCAGTTGAAGAACTCGTTGGTCCGCCAGCCGAAGGGGTTGACCATCAGCTCGGCCCACTTGTCGACGTTGTCGGTGATCGAGGGGACCTGCCGGCTGTAGATCTGGTTGAACAGCTTGGTGCCGGTCGCCGGGAGGATGTTCTGCTGCGGGATCGGCTGGTGGGTGTAGTAGTAGTCGAGGGCGCTGTAGGCCATGCCGCCGCACAGGCCGCCGAAGCGGAGGTTCTGGATCGGCTCGGTGGTGAAGTCGTTGCGGAAGCGGAAGCCGTTGCTCGCGGGCGAGAAGCTCGTCATGCGGGCGTGGGAGCCGGGTGCGGGCTTCTGTTCGTCCCAGGTGGTGGTGCCGATCGCGCCGTTCGGGTCGACCCAGAGCAGGTCGACGCGGTCGGGGGTGCGGGCCGTGGCCGAGATGCCCCAGCGGGCCCAGGACGGGATCGGGAAGGGCGCGACCCAGGGGGTGGCGGCGTCCCACCAGGTGGTGGCGACGCGTCCCTGCCGGTTGATCCAGAACACGTCCAGGTGGTTGGGGTTGCGGGCGATCGCGGTGACGCCGTCGGTGTCGGTCGCGGACCAGTCCGGGGCGAGGTTGAAGGGCTTGGCCCAGGTGGCGGCGGCGTCCCACCACGTGTGGGAGACCGCCCACTGCGGGCTGATCCAGAACACGTCCAGGTGGTTGGGGTTACGCGCCACCACCGAGATCGCGGTCTTCGCCGCCGTACCGGGTGCGCTGATCGTGAAGGGCCTGCCCCATCCGGTCGCGGCGTCCCACCACGTGGTGGACACCGCACCCTGCGGGCTCGTCCAGAACACGTCCAGGTGGTTCGGATTGCGTGCCACCACCGAGGTGGCGGTCTTGGCCGCCGCACCGGCCGGGGCGACGGTGAACGGCCTGGCCCAGCCCGTCGCGGCGTCCCACCACGTGGTGGACACCGCCCCCTGCGGGCTCGTCCAGAACACGTCCAGGTGGTTCGGGTTGCGCGCCACCACCGAGGTGGCGGCACCGGACGCGGACCCGGCCGGGGCGACGGTGAACGGCCTGGCCCAGCCCGTGGCGGCGTCCCACCAGGTGGTGGCGACGGTGCCGCCCTGGCCGACCCAGAACACGTCCAGGTGGTTGGGGTTACGCGCCACCACGGACAGGCCCTTGCCGGTGGAGGCCGCCGGGGCGGTGATGTTCCGCGGGGCGCTCCATCCCCGGCCTGCCTGCCAGGAAGCGGTGGCAATCGACCCGTCGATCGCCACCCAGAACGCGTCCGTCGAATCGGCCGTCCGCGAGACGGTGGCGGTGGCGGCGGAGTGGTCCCCGTAGATGAACCAGTCGGCAGCCTTGGGCGCGCTGATGGTGCGGCTGCCCGGGTCCCAGGCGGCGGCGTGCGCCGGGGCGGCGGTCAGCAGGCCGGCGACGGCCGCCACGACGGCCAGCAGGACACCGAACATCCGCCGCATCACACGGGTGGCACGGTGGGCGGCCGGGCCGGAACGGCCCCGGCCCGTACGGACCCCGATCGGATCGGCGGCACCCGGGCACGGGCACCGCAGCACAGGCATGGGTTGCATCGCTTCCTCGTCTCTCACTCGGTGGTGGAGCGTGCATCCACAGGTCTAGCTGCGGTTTTGTTTGTTCGGCAGCCGCAGAGACCCACTGAACAACCCCCGAACAAAAGGCAGTTGAGGCGAACAGCACCCAGGCCTCCGGCCTGCGTCGATACGCTGGGGCCTTGCCCGCCACGATGCTCCTGGAGGCCTGAATTGGGCCGTACGAAAAGACCGTTGGACCCCGAGCAGGGGCCCGTGGAGGCCTTCGCCTCCGAGCTGCGGCGGATCAGGGCCGAGGCAGGCAAACCGACGTACCGCGACATGGCAAAGAGAGCACACCTCGCCTACAGCACCCTCTCCGAGGCCGACAAGGGCGTCGCCCTGCCCACCCTCACCACCGTGCTCGCCTACGCACAGGCCTGCGCCGCCGACCCGGCCACCACCGCCGCCCTCCGAGAACAGTGGCAACACGCCCGCAGCCAGCTGCACACCGCGGCCGCCCTCACAACGCCCGGCACGCACCCGACCAGCCCCGGGCACGGCACCGCCCACCCCGCCGTCACGGAAGCCGGACCACCAGCCGCCGACGGCCGGACCACGCCCGCAGACAGCGCCAAACCGGCCCACCCGACCGTGGAGACCGAGCCGGCACAGCCCCCGCCCCACCATCCGGCGGCAGGCCCGCTACAGCCCCACGGCACGGCCACCGCCGCTCCCCTGCCGACGGCACCGAGGCCGGCGCCGACGCTGGCGCCCACCGGTACGACGGACAACGGCAGTCCGAGCAGCGCAGCGCGCGACAGGGAGCTCGGCACAATGGCCCTACCGCTGCCGGTCGATACGGTCGCCGAGCTGCACCCGGTCGGTGCGCCCGCACAAGGACAGCCTGCAACGGAACACCCGGAATCCGGCGATACGGCGACGCGGCACGAGACCGCGGGGAACATCGCTGTCCGTCTTCCCGGCCCGGACACACCTGCTCCGCCGGCCGCGGACACGGCCCCGGCAGGCGACGCATCCGCGGTCGCAGACCGTTCCGGGTCCCGCAGCACCGAAGACCTGCCGCCCGCGGCGAACGCCCACCATCCCGAAGCCGACCGGCTGGCATCAGCAGCCGCACCGGCATTGGACATCACCGACAGCGGGACCCCACACAAGACCGTGCTCACGACCGCGGGCACCACGGCGGCAGTCGCACCGCAGGACAACGGACCGGCAGGGCACAGCGCCGCCGGCCCCGGCCCGGACAGCGGCAGTAGCGGCAGTCAGCAGGCGGAGTCCGGCATCGGGGAAACTGCTCGGCTGCTGGCCGTTCCCCGGCGTTCCCGGCCGCGCACCGGCGTCGCCGTCGCGGCAGCCATCGCGCTCCTGGCCGGTGCCCTGGCTGCCGGAGCAGCCCTTCTCCCGGCGCTACTGCACGACGGCCACGGCACCACCGCGCTCCCCTCCCCCGACCGGACCGCCAACCAGTCCACGCCCGACCCCGCGCACCCCAGCACCAACGCCCCGGCACCGACCGCCGGCGGGCTGCCGTCCGGCGGCTCCCCCGCCCCCACCGGCCCGGGGAACCCCGCCCCGACCCTGACCTCCGGCGGCACGACCCCCTACCCCGGCCCCAACCCGGCCGCCACGACACCGGCGCCGACGACAACGCTCTTGAAGTCACAGACGCCCGGCGGTGGCGGCGCAGCCCCTGCCGCCGACCCGCCCGGCATCGTCGACGAGGAGCGCAACGTCCGCCTGAACGCAACTGAGCCCGGCTACCGCTCCGTCGGAATCGACTACTGGCGCCAAGAACTCGACAACCCCAATAGCAACCCCAACGGCGACCTGTGGATCGCCCCCGACCGCATCTACACCACCAACTCCGCCGCCCTCGCCCCCATTGAAACCACCCCCGATGCCTCCCCCGCACGCTGCGCCCGCGCCACCGCCTGGACCACCCGCATCAACCTCACCGCCCTCCACGTCGGCGACCAGATCTGCGCCCATAGCACCGAAGGCCGCTACGCCGTCATCCGCATCACCGCCCTACCGGCCACCGCCAACGGCTACCTCGTCTTCCACGGCATCGTCTGGAAGAACCCCCTGTAACCGGCGGCCCTCAGCCCCCGGGAACAGACAGACCGGACCGAGGGCGAAGTTGATCAAGGGCGAGCCGGACAGCACCGCAGCCCCGGGCATCCCGCGCTGCTCCACCACGAGCCGCGGCCGGCTCCCGGGCGCCGCCGGCCGGGTGACAGTGTCCGGGATTCCGGACAAGACAACGGGAGGCTGAACCCGGACCTGCCGTGCCACGTCGCCTGCCGGTCCCTGGAGACGCGTGTGCTCCAGTCGCTGGCCGGGACGGGGTCCGACGACCCGACGATGGCGCAGGGCGGCTGAAGCCGGCAGTTGCGGCAGCGACACCCCACTGCGTCCGCGACCAGCCGCACATGGCCAGTCGTCAGCTCACCCCGCGCGTCCATGACAAGCAGCCGGTCCACCGCCTGCTGCCGCGCAAGCGCCACCGGCACCACCGGTCCCGCGCCGGTTGGTCCGTCCTCCTCCGGCATGAGCACCACCTCCACTCCCCCGATGCCGCGAGAACCCGTGCCCTCCGGTACAGACGTCCTGGACCCAGGAAGCCGGGGTCTGCGCAGGCGTGACACTGCAATCGGCATTCCGCTGACACCGGTCGGGGTGTGCGGTGCATGCACCATGCCGATCCGGCGGCGGGCAGATCTTGCGGGTCAGCGGGAAGGCACCGCGCCAGGCCAGCCCATGCGTCTCTCGACCTCGGTCGGGGCAGGCTCGGTGCAGCCCGGCAGGTTCGGTGCAGCCCAGCACCCAGCGGGCCATCAGCGCCTACGGCGCAGGGGTGTCACGAATGCTCGTGCGGTGGGTGGGATCGCGACGGTCCACGGGCCACCGCGCGTCGATGGTCTCTGCCATGGTGATGCAGTCCGGACAGTCGTCCGGGAGCCAGCCCCACATGCCGTACGGGGAGCCGGACATGTCCGGCTTCTCGATGCCGCACAGCGTCCGCCGCTGGTAGCCGTAGGCGTGGCGGGAGGCATCCCAGAGCAACTCGGATGAAGCGGTCTCCCATCGCAGGTCCGGCGGCATGTAGCCCGGCCGGGATACCTGGGGTGAGTCGAAGCTTGTGACGGCGTAGCACCACGGACACGACCAGTGTTCGGCGGCTTCGTTCGGACGGTGGGTCCACCGGACGATCTCGTGGTCGCAGATGTCGCACGGCATGCCCGGAACCTGCCGCGGCTCGTCATCACGCGGGCCCGGTTCACGGTCTGAACACGGCTGCGCAGCATCGTCGGCACTCGGGAGGGACTCCGCTGGGGCGAATCGTAGGGCCGGACGGTTGGCGTGGGCGTACTCGTCCGCGACGTTGAAGATGCTGGCGCACACCGGGCATTCCGCTTCGCCGAAGAGGTGGGCGATCCCGTCGGCGAGCACCGTCTGCCCGTCGCGGACCGCGATCCGGTGCATCCATCGGCCGGTCCCGGTGAGTTCTTCGGCAACTGCCGGTCGTAGCTCCCGTCGCAGCTCCTGGTCGCCGTCCCACACCTGCGAGTAGCATCCGAAGCCGCCGACGGCGATCTTCATCCCCGCACTGCAGTGCGGGCACTCCAGCTCGTAGATGTCGTCCGTGAAGCCCTCCAGGGCGTTCGCCCAGTGGTATTCCTGCGCGACGGCGAGCAGGGCTCGGAAGGAGACGAGGTAGTCGGTCGGTCGCGACCGCAGGTGCCGGTCCAGCACCTTGCCGAACTCTGCGATCGTGCCCGCGCAGTCCGCCAGCTGGGCGTCGCAGGCGTGGTGCCCGGCCGCGCGCTCGAGGATCCGCCCCGCCAGGCCGCGTGCCTGCGCGCTGCGGGGCGCGAGGCGCACCAACCACGGCAGGGCGGCGAAGCCGGCTGGAAAGACCAGGTCATCCTCGAGGACGAGCCGCCAGGCCAGCTCCCGCCACGCGTCCGCGTCGTCCCGGCGTTCCAACTGCGCCAGGAGCGCTGGGACGCGATCGACCTCGAATCTGCTGTCGCGTATGCGTGCCCAGTCCACCACCCCGGTATTGAATCAGTGAGCCTCACGGCCCTCACTGGAGAAGCACCAAGGCCACCACCCCGTGGTTGGTGGCCTCCGGTTCCCGGTTCTGCACTCCAGTCGGCACCGGCAAGCAGAACCCGGTCAGTAAACACGGCCGACCCCGGTGGCGAGCAGCGCTGTCGACTGGGCCGCGAGCCTCAAAAGGTGGACCACTCGGTGCCCGGGAGGTGGTCCCAGGTGGCGACCACCCAGTGATAAGGCATGAACACCGGCCGGGAGAGGACGACGTCTTCGGCCCGCGGTCACGTCCGCCGGAGTGGTGTATCGACGGCCACTCGGTGATCCGGTTTCAGGCTAGGCGGTAAGGGCTGTCGTGATGGTCTCGTCGGGGG
>NZ_JBFAXX010000095.1:0-21373 GCF_040680995.1 Kitasatospora sp. NPDC051914 | reverse complement strand
GCCCTCCCCCCCCTGGCCCCCCCGTTCCCCGCCGGGGCGCCGCCGCCCGGCGGGCCGCTAGTGCGGCGGGCCGGCGCCCCGCCGGCGGCGGCCGGCCGGAGGGCATCGGCCCGGTTGCGCGAGTGGCGGTGTGTCAGGTGGTGATGGTGGCGACGGGGGCAAGCCACCCGTCGGACCGTCAGTCGGGAGCGGTGCTCGATTCCTGTCGCGTGAAATGTCCGCCCCCGCGCCATCGGTGAGGCCGGGTCGGCGTCGCGGATTGCAAAGACTTGGCAAAGTCGCGGGCCGAACGGCTCGCATCGCCCTCTCTCCTGTCAGCAGCCCCGCGAGTGCCGGGACGGTCCGGCGGCGACCCTGGTCGGCGTCGCCGGTTCCCTCGGCCCCGTGGCTGCCGCGCCGGCCGGGCACCCCCGGCCCCGGCCGGCGCCTGACCTCCGTTCACCGGGCCGGTGTTGCCCCCGGTTGCCGCCGTGCCCCCGGCTCCGCACCGACAACTGCGCAACGTCGACCATCCCGGCGCCCAGTCAGTCGGTGGTGAAGAGGAAGTCGTCCTTGTCGTAGTAGTTGGGCTGGTGGACGAGCGGTGAACCGGCCTCGGCCGGGCCGGGCCAGATGTCGCCGGGCCCGAGCAGGTGGTCGGTGTAGTCGCTCTTCGCGACGCACGGGGCGAAGTGCAGGCGGAAGGCGGCCGAGCCCTTGCTCCCGACGGCCCTCCACAGCTGCTCCCGGCGGTCGGCGCGGCACTCCCGCAGGACGACGGTGACCACGTTGCCGCCCTCGGTGGTGCCGTCCAGGCACCGACCGTCGGCCGCGTTGCGCACCTGGAGCAGTCCGTCGCTGCTGCTGCGGGGAAACCGCCAGCGCTGCGACACGCTGCCGTCGCAGGTCGCGAGGTGCACGCCGGCGCCGTCCTGGCCGTCGGGGCTGACGCACAGGCCGGTGCGCACGTTGACGAGGCGGAAGGCGGCGATCCGGGGGGTGGGTGACGGTGGCGGGGCGTCATCTGCCGTGGGCGAGCCGGATGCGGGGGAGTTGTCGTCCGGGGCCGGCGTGGCGGGCGTCGACGGCACGGGTGCGGTGGGCGAGGGAACCGGTGGCGGGGTGGCCCGGGAGACGGCGGGAGACGCGGACGGTGGAGGAGGGGCGGCCGCGGTGGGTGCGGCCCGGTGGGGAGCGACGGTCGCGGCGGCCACGGTCAGGACGCCGAGGCCGAGCACACAGAGGCCGAGCCTGACGGTCCTGTCGGAGGGGCGCCGCGACGGGGTGCCGGTCGCGGCCGGGTCGTCCGGCACGGCGGGCGGCGGGACCGGGACCGGCGGCCCTGGCTGTGGGGCCGACGGGGGAGGACCGGTGGGAGTGGCCGGCAGGACTGCGGTGCCCTCGGGTTCCGGCTCGTGGTCGCCCGTCCACAACAGCAGTGCTTCGCGGAGTGCGGGGCGCTGCCAGGTGTGGATGACGGTGAGATCCGCTCGGGCGCGAGCGCAGTCGGGGCACCGGCCCAGGTGGAGGTCGAGGGCGTCGTCCCCGGTGTCGCGGCGGACGGTATCGCCGAGCCTGGCGACCAGTTGGCGGCAGTTCCGACGGGGTGCGTGCGCGACGTAGTGGCGCAGGTAGGCGCCGTAGAAGCGCTGCACGGCCTCCGGGTGCGGGAGCTCGGCGGTGGGGGCGCCGGCGGTCGACGGCGGCCCGGTCGGCCCGGTCGCGTCTTCCAGGCTGTGCCACAGATCGGCCTGGAGGGTGTCGGGCAGCTTTCGGAAGACCTGGAGGAGGGCCGCGTTCTCCTCGGCCGCGGTGACGGCGGCCCGTGCGCACGGCGCGAGGAGGTGCGTGCGGCGAAGGGTGCGGAGCCAGGCGGCGAAGCCGGGTGAGAGCAGGGCGATGCGTCCGGTGTCCGCCCAGGCGGCGGCGGTGTGCCGGGCGGCGGCCAGCAGTTGCGGCGGCCGGGCCTGGGCCGGACCCGTACCGCGGGGTGCGGATTCGAGGGTGGCGGTGAAGACTTCTTCGGCGAGTTCCTGTGCGGCCTGTTCGTCCCGGCACAGCCGACGGGCGTAGGCGACGAGGGCGTCGTTGTGACGGGTGGTCAGCAGGGGTGCGGCTGGCCGGCGTACGTGTTCGACGTCCGGGAGCGGGTCGGCGGCGGGGTCTGACAACGGCGTTCCTTGCTCTCGTACGGTTCCTGCAGGGGAAAGAGCGTCTTGCCCGCCGGACGGCCCGTATTTTTGCCAAGTCTTTACTCGATGGTCGGTGGGTGTCGCAGCGTGCCACCGGATGAGCGCGAACGACCCGGGAGGGCGCGCGCGGACACCCGTCGACACCGGCGAGCCCCGAAGCGCAGGCGGATCTGCGGACACGGCGCCGACCCGACCCGCGCCGCCCGGCGGGCGGCGACCACCTGCGCAGGGCATGACACACTGGCCCGCAATCCGGCCGGAAGCCGGCGATTCCCAGGGCCCGAACGAGCCGGCCCGCCCGCCGCCGGGCCACCGACAAGCGAACAGGAGCAAAGGGTTGAGCGTATCCGCGACGGCCCGTCAGACGACCCTCGGCCACCTCAACGACGCGGAACTGGCCGCACTGCTGCGCGAAGGCGATCCGCTCGCCGGACCGGCCGTCCAGGACGTGATGAGCGAGGTCTTCGCCCGCCACCACGGCGCCGTCCTCGCCTACGCCCGCACCTGCTGCCGTGACGCGGCGACCGCGCACGACCTGGCCGCCGAAGCCTTCGCCCGCACCTACCGCGCCGTCACCACCGGGGGCGGCCCCCAACACGCCTGGCGCCCCTACCTGTTGACCTGTGTGCGCCATGTCGCCATGGAATGGTCCCAGGAGCGCGCCCGCACCGTCCTGTCCGACGACTTCGAGGCCTGGGCCGACTCCCTGTCCTGCGGCCGGTACACCGACGACGCGGTCCTCGCGGCCGAAGAAGGCTCACTCGTCCTGCAGGCCTACCGGTCGCTTCCCGAACGCTGGCAGGCCGTCCTGTGGCACGCCGTGGTCGAACACGAACCCGCCGCGGCCACCGCCGAGCGGCTGGGCATCACCGCCAGCGGCATCGGCTCCCTCGTCGCCCGCGCCTGCGAAGGCCTGCGCGAGGCCTACCTGCGCGCCCACCTCGACCACGCCGCCAGCGACGAATGCCGCCACTACGGCACCATGCTCGCCGCCTCCATACGCCGACCCGACAAGCGCACCACCCGCCACCTCGAGCGCCACCTGCAGGCCTGCAGCAACTGCGCCCGCGCCGAACGCGACCTGCGTGACATCAACGGCCGCCTCGGCGCGATCCTGCCCGCAGGCATCCTCCTGTGGGACCCCACCGGCCTCTGGCCGTCCGTCACGGGGCACGGCCTCCACCTGGCCGCCGCCAAGCTGACGGCGGTCTCCAAGTCCGCCGCCGCCAAGTGGACGCTGACCGCCACCGCGGTCGCCGGCGCCGCAGCGGCCGTCGTCGTCCTGCTGCCCGGCTCCGGCGGCACACCCGTCCGCACCACCCCTGCCGCTCCCGGCACCGCGGCCGCAAGCCCGGACCCGACCCTTCCGATGGCGCCGGTCGCGGCCGTAGGGGTCGCCGAGTCCTTCCGGCCGGAACCGGCCGCGGCCACCGGCAAGCCCACCCGAACGGCCGGACCGTCGACATTCGCACCGCCGCCCGGCTCCCGCGCCTTCGTCAACCGGATGACCGGCCTGTGCGCCCAGGCCGACCCCGGCGGTGCCCTCACGCAGCGCCCCTGCAACCGGACCGCCGGCCAGACCTGGACACTGATCCCCGCCGGCGCGGGGGTGCAGATCAAGAACGCCGGCACCGGCCGCTGCCTGGGGAACGGTGGCAGCACGACCGACGGGGCCCCGCTCGTCCAGCAGGAATGTGCGGGCGAACGCAACGACACGGTCTGGACGTTCTGCGGCGACCGGGTCGTCAACGTGGCGAGCAACCTCGTCCTCGGCCTCGAACACTGGCCCGAGGCCGACAATCCGGGCCCGGGCGACCGGCTGGTACAGAGCCGGAACCACCACGACAGCCCGGCGTTCCGCTGGCAACAACGCACACTCGGGGCGTAGGCGCCGAGCAGCCTTTGCCGCTCGGCGCCGCGGGCCCGCCGGTACGGCCGACCGCCCCGGACCGCATGTGCGGACAGTGGGGTACCGCAGGTCAGCGCACCCGGCCACGAGTCCGGGGAGTCCGGGCTCAGGAGGCGGGGCTCTCCTGCTCCGCCTCGACCCGGGCGTTCCACTCGCGCTTGGAGGCCTGCCAGCCGTCCTCGTTGTGGCCGAGCCGCCAGTAGCCGGAGACGGAGAGGTCCTCGCGGGGGATCCCGAGGTCCACGCGCAGGAGCGCTCGCACCTCCTTGACGAAGCCGGCCTCGCCGTGGACGAAGGCGTGCACCCGGCCCTCGGGGAATTCCAGTGCGCGGACGGCCTCGACGAGCAGTTCGCCGACGGGGCGGTCGCCGCGGTGCAGCCAGACGACCTCCGCGGCGGAGTCGAACTTCTGCTCCTCCTCGGGGCCGGCGATCTCGACGAACGCGCGGACGTCGGCGCCGGCGGGCAGGGCCTCCAGGGCCGCGGCGATGGCGGGCAGGGCGCTCTCGTCGCCGGCCAGCAGGTGCCAGTCGGCGGTGGTGTCGGGCGCGTAGCCGCCGCCGGGGCCCATGAACCGGACGGTCTCGCCCGGTCGGGCGCGCACCGCCCACGGTCCGGCGAGGCCCTCGTCGCCGTGGACGACGAAGTCGAGGGTGAGCTCGCGCAGTTCGGGGTTCCAGGCGCGTACGGTGTACGTCCGGGTCACCGGCCACTGCTCGCGGGGGAACTCCTCGCGAATCCGCTCCAGGTCGAACGGCTCGGGATAGGTCACGCCCTCGGCGCCGAACAGCACCTTCACGTAGTGGTCGGTGAAGGTGCCTGCTGTGAACGCGGCGAGACCGTCACCTCCGAGCACGACGCGCTGCATGTGGGGGGTGAGCCGCTCGGTGCGGACGACCTGTGCGGTGTGCGGCTTCCGGGGCCTGCGGGCCGGACGCTCTGCCATGGGCGCTCTCCTCGTGTGGCTTGCCCGGGCTCGCTGACGCAGCGCTCGCTGCCGTTCCCCGGGCGCGGGCCGAACCGGTGCGCACAGTGCACGGGACCGGTCGTGACATGTGGATCGTAGTCGTAGGGAAACCGCCCGCAGTCTCTGAACGGGCTGTGCCGTGGGTGGGCGGCCGGCGTGCGATTGTGCCGTGAGGCTCCCCGTCACCGGTGGGGACGGGTACGCCCGCGGAGCGGAGTCCGGCCTCGGTGAGTGCGGTCAGCCGGGCTGAGGCCGGGGCCCGGTCCCCGCGGTGGTTGTCGATCAGCTTGTACTGGGTCAGGAAGCCGTCGAAGCCCTCCGGCACCAGCGCCCTGGCCGGCACCAGGGCCTCGCGTTGCGCGGCCACGTAGTCGGGGCCGAAGCCGAGGCCGGGCATCCGGTCCAGGATCGCGGAGGCGCGGTCGGGCAGCAGGGCCACCAGCATGAGGACCGAGGTCGCGACGAAGTTCTTGGTGGCGCTGCCGATGCGGAAGTGCCCGTCGGTCAGCGGCCCGGCGCTCCGGCCCAGCTCGCGTGCCCCGGCGCCGCCCACCCACTCGCCCTGCTCGTCGTTCACCCGCAGCTGCACCCCGAGGAAACCGGACTCGACGATCTCCTCGATCGCCTTCTGCAGCTCCGGGCGATCCTGCCCCTGGTCGGAAGGGGTGATGGACATGATGCACCTTCAAATCCGTTGTACCCGAGTCGGCTTCGGGCCGTTGCGACGAGCCTCCACCCCGCCCCGAGGTCAACCTCAACTGTGTTCTGGCTCACAGCTGCCCTTCGGGGGAGTCGGAACGGTTCCGGAAGCAGGCGCCGCCGAGCGGGTACTGGAGGCCTTCCGGCGGTACCGGCTCGACGACCGGACAACGCGTACCGCTGACGTGCGAGCAACGTCAGGGGTCCCGGCTCGCCCCGGCGGAGCGATGGAGGCGGTGGTGGAGCGGGCGTCAGTGCCGCCGGTCCACCGGTGGTCAGCGGCCCCCGCGGTCGAGGGCGGCGACCTCGCGCACGGCCTCGGCGACGGCCGGCGAGTCCTTCTTCAGGATCGCACCGTGGTTGCTGGCGACCTTCGCACTGATCTTGATGTGCGGGTTGCGGGCGGTCACCGCGTCGAGGCTGGTGCGGATCCGCTCCTGCTCGTCGCCGCGGCTTCCGAGGGACGACCCCGAGGCGACCACGTACCGCACCGGGACGGTGATGCCGTCCAGCACGGGGCCCAGCTCACGCTCACGGGAGATCAGGCCGAGCTCGATGTTGCAGTTCGCCAGCTCCTCGGCGTTCATCCGCGGGGTCAGGCCCGTCGGGCGCAGCAGCGGCAGGAACCAGCTCCATCGCCGGAACTGCTTGCGGATCCGCTCTTCCATGGCCTCGTCGAGCCAGTCGTACGGGAATGCACCGTCCACCAGGACGGCGCCCACGGCACGGTCCGGGTTCCGCCGGGCCCAGTGCGCCGCGAGGAACGCGCCGTAGGACCAGCCGACCACCAGCGCGCGGTCCACGCCCCTGGCCGCGAGGACGGCATCGACGTCCCGGAGGGCAGCCTCGAAGGAGTAGTCCGCCGAACGCTTCGACTTCCTGCCGCGGGCCCGCTCGTCGTAGGTGATGTGCCGCCACCGGGGCCCCAGTTCGGCGATGAGCCGCCGCCAGTACCCCTGGGTGGCGAACTGGCCGTTGAGGTAGACCACGGCCGTGCCGGGGCCGCCGGTGTCGGTGACGGCCAGGGCCGTGTCGTCGACCGGCACCATGCCGGTCCACTGCGAACCGGTCGAGGACGTGCTGTTCTTCGTCATGGTGTTCCCCCTGGGTCGTGTCAGGCGTGTCGTACGGTCTCGGGGCCCTGTACGTGGATCGCGGGCCCGTGGGGACGGCCGGCCGGGTCGCCGGGCAACGAGCCGGTGGGCCCGGCCGGGCCGTCCTGGTTCCGGTCGTTCAGAGGCTGCGGGCGGTGATGTCGCCGTGGGAGGTGGTGGCACGGATGTCGAGGCCGGCGGTGCCGTCGTTCTTGAGGGCGTTGCTGATGCGGCCGTGGTCGGTGCCGGCGTCCAGGGCGGCCGAGACGCCGGCGGCGGCGCCGACGGTGATGTCGCCGGACTGGGTGCGGAGCACGACCGTGCCGCGCACGGCCTCGGTGATCCGGATGTCGCCCCTTGCGGTGCTGATGTCCGCCGGGCCGCCCAGCCGGCCGATCTCCACGTCGCCGTCGGTCGCGGTGAGGCGGACGTTCGCGGCCTCGTCGAGCTTGATCCGGCGGTACGCGCCGTCGAAGGCGACGTCGCCGAGGCGGCCGACGCCGCGGAGCTCGGAGGCCGCGGCCCTGCCCTCGATGCGGGAGCCGGCGGGCAGCTGGACGGTGACCTCCACGGACCCGGAACCGACGAGCGGATTCTTGGGCTCGGGGATGTGGATCCGCAGGACGCCGTCGGCGTAGGCGACGACGGTCTGCTCGGCGGCCTTGACGTCGCGGCCCTTGGACGGGTCGGCGGGCAGGACCTCGACGGTGGTGTCGGCGCGGTCAGCGGCGACGAACTGGATGCGCCCGGCGGGGATGTCCAGGACGGCGGAGATCGGGGCGGGGGTGTCGAACTTCTGCATCGTGCTCTCCTGTGCTCGCTCGTTGTTTCTGACATGGGAAACGCTACGTTGCTTTTCGCGTGTCAGCAACAGATTCGTTGCGTGTGATCGGTATTTGCACAGCTCAAGTGCATGAAATCGTTGCAACGGGCCTGAAGATAATGCAACGATGACTGTCCGAGCGTTGCAATGAGTGAGAAGTGAACGCTATGACGGGGAATCAGCCGTGCCCGCCCGTCGGGCAGCCGTCCGGGGCGGAGCGTCGCACGCCTACCGGCCGTCGCACCGTGGGATCGGTATCGCCCGCCCCAGTGCACCAGCCCTGCGGCAGAGCGCCCGCGCGGAGGAGGAGCCTGGCTGACAACGGCCCCGAAGCCCGGCAGCCGACACCCGGTCACCCGGGTCGTACCACCTGTGACGACGAGGGCCCTCGCGGCGGAGCCGGGACAACTGTCCGCGGCATCGATCGACCGGCCAACGGCTGCTGCCTGGCCGGTGGTTCAGCCGTGGTGTGTGCCTCGGGCCGCAGCAGATGCAGACTCCACCGCGCTGCACCGTGCGGCGGCGCGCCGGTGGCGGGCGTGTGCTGCCGGACACCACGGACGGTGGCTCTCCGGCGGCACACCGCCCGCCGTTCCGGTTTCCGTCGGCTGCGGCTGCCGTTCGGTATCGGGCACGAGCCGGCCTGCCGCCTGCGCGTGGGTCCGATACTCACGTGTGCCCGACCAGGAGGATCGGCAGAATACGGCCATGGAACCGCTGGACGTGCCCGAGCTCGCCACGGACGGAGGGCTCACCCTCCGGCCGTGGTGCCTTGCCGACCTGGACCTCGTTCGCGAAGCGTCCCAGGACGATTACATCCCGTTGATCACGACGGTGCCGACGCAGTACTCCGAAGCGGAGGGCGTTGCCTTCATCGAGCGTCAATGGGGTCGCGCTGCCACTGGGGCCGGGTACCCGTTCGTGATCGTGGGTGAGGACGGCAAGCCGGTGGGCGCCGTGGGTCTGTGGCTGAGGAGCATCGGTGAGGGGCGTGCGTCGCTGGGCTACTGGGTGGTCGAATCGGGCCGCGGGCGGAGGGCTGCCGAGGCCGGACTGTCCGCAGTCGTCCGATGGGCCGTCGCGGCTCTCGGGATCCCCCGACTCGAACTGTACGTAGAACCCTGGAACGCGGCGTCCTTGAAGACCGCCGAGCGGGTCGGGTTCAGGCGCGAGGGGCTGCTGAGGAGCTGGCAGCCGGTGGGGGACGAACGCCGGGACATGTTCATGTACTCGTTCCTCC
Source organism: Kitasatospora sp. NPDC051914 (assembly GCF_040680995.1). Classification (NCBI taxonomy): domain Bacteria; kingdom Bacillati; phylum Actinomycetota; class Actinomycetes; order Kitasatosporales; family Streptomycetaceae; genus Kitasatospora; species Kitasatospora sp. NPDC051914. The sequence goes on along the minus strand of NZ_JBFAXX010000095.1, from coordinate 12,470 downwards.
GGGACGACGGCTGACCGCCCCCGGTGCCGGCACATCGGGGCGACGACGTGGTCGGCCCGGGGGCGCCCACGGACGTGTGGGAGGGCGTCGACCGGCGACAGGAGCCGGGTGAGGCCGTGGCGGTACTGGGACTCCTGGTCGCAGCAGCCACCCGATGCCGAGCGGTGACGACCGGGCCTGCCGGGTCAGGACGTCCGGCGGGCCCCGTGGCCGGACGAGGTGCGGGCGAACCAGGTCCGCTCCTCGTCGGTGGACAGGACACGGGTCAGTTCGGCCGTGCCGGGCAGCAGCGGGAAGAACCGGTCGGCGTTCCAGCCGTACTGGTGCATCGGGTCGTCCGGCACGAGCAGGCGGCGTCCCTCCACCACGGGGATGTCATGGGGCAATCCCTCGTGCCGGATCCGCCCGCCGTCCGGGGTGAGGAGTTGGAAGGCCCCGGTCGCGACGGTCCCGGTACGGGACCGGAGAGGGGCCAAGGGGGCGGCCGGCTCGAGAATGCTCAGTCGAGGCAGAACTCGTTGCCCTCGATGTCCAGCATCGGGATGCACGCATCGTTGCCGTCGTACAGCGTTCGCACGTGTACCGCGCCGAGCGGGACCAGTCGTGCACATTCGGCCTCGAGTGCGGCGAGGCGCTCTTCACCCACGAGTCCGGTGGCGACCCGCACGTCGAGATGCAGCCGGTTCTTGGCGGCCTTCCCCTCGGGGACGCGCTGGAAGTACAGTCGCGGGCCGACACCCGAGGGATCACTGCAGGCGAACCACGAATCCCGTTCCTCGGCGGGCTGTGAACGCTTGAAATCGTCCCACGTGGCAAACCCCTCCGGTGGCGGCGGCACGACATACCCCAACACCTCGCACCAGAAACGAGCGAGGCGCTCGGGTTCTGCGCAGTCGAAGGTGACCTGGAACTTCTTGATCGCTGACATCGGCGCACCATACCAGGGAGGGCTCTGCCGCTCGGCCCATTTCCAGGTGGATCCGGCCGGATGCGGCATCGCCCACCTGAAGGACTGACGGGTGCTGCCCCGTCACCCTGGTCGGCGCGAGCACGTCCCACCGCCTACCGCGCACGAGCTTGTTGGCCGAACTGCCGACCTCGGCCCATGCGCCGGGAAAAGCGCCAAGCGCCGTAGTGAACGGCACTCAACGACCACAGCGAAAACCAATAAACGGAGAAGGTCATGAAGAGCAGGATCGCAATGGCGAAGGCGTCGCCGGCGGTGTGCGATGGTTGAATTTTAAGCAGCGATACGAAAATCAGCGCAGCCGCGACCGGAGAGGCTATGGGCGCACACACCGCCAGCACCTTCCATGCGGCGCCACCGCGCATGACCAGCCGCTCGAACCCGAAGGCGACGGGAAAAATGAGAACACTTGCGGCAAGCCCCACGCCGGCGACAATCAGCACGGACTCGGCGTAGTCGCCGGCGATGAACGCATCGTCAATCAAAAAGACTGCCATGATTGGAAGGGTGATAACCATGAAAGCAGTTACGATGACTGCTGTCGTGATGGCGATGGACAGCGAGTGCCGAAGGGCCGCCCACCATCGAGAATCAAGATTGTAGATGGGTGCGGGGTCGTCTAAGTGGCTCTAACAGAATGCTCGGACGCGTCGGTAGAGGATGAGGCAGGTGGCGAGTTGCAGGAAGCCGTCGTGGATGTCGTCGCGGTGTTCCCAGCGGATTCTGAGGTGACGGAAGCCGTGCAGCCACGCCAGGGCGCGCTCAACCACCCAGCGGTAGGTGCCGAGTCCTGAACCGTGGGCCCGTCCGCGGCGGGCGATGATCGGGGTCACGCCCAGGGCGCGGACCAGCCGGCGGTGGCTGTCGTGATCGTAGCCGCGGTCTGCGTACAGCAGCCCGGGTCGGCGTCGGGGCCGGCCCACCCGGCCGCGCACCGGCGGGATCGCCTGCAGCAGCGGGATCAGCTGGGTGACGTCGTTGCGGTTGCCCCCGGTGAGCGAGACCGCCAACGGAGTGCCGCGCCCGTCGCAGATCAGATGGTGCTTGGAGCCCGGCCGGGCGCGGTCGACCGGGCTCGGGCCGGTTTTGGGCCGCCTCGCAGGGCCCGGACGTGGGCAGAGTCGATTGCTGCCCGGGAGAAGTCCAACTGGTCGGCACCGTGCAGCTTCGCCAGCAGAACCTCCTGCAGCAGGTGCCAGACACCGGCCTGATTCCAGTCCCGCAGGCGCCGCCAGCAGGTCATCCCCGAGCCGAAGCCGAGCTCCTGCGGCAGCCACTCCCACTGGATCCCCGTGTACAACACGAACAGGATCCCCTGCAGCGCCTTGCGGTCGTCCAGTCGTCTACGACCCGGATGATCCACCCGACGCTGGACGACCGGCAGTAGCGGCTCGATCAGAGCCCACAACTCGTCGTCGATCTCCCAGGGCTTGGGGCGGGCCATCGCGTACCTCCTCACCAGGGCGAATCCGCACCGGCAAGTCCAAGGTAACGCAGTCACTCCATTCTGTTAGGACTTCTAAGGCGGCGGTGACATGTGGGTTCGTCGGGGACTGGCCAGGCAAAATTCACTCCTTCATGTCGGGTCCGGGTATTGGATTCTGCCCGCCTCCGCGGCCGCTGCGCCAGCCTGCGGTTCGGGACGTGCCCGGCGGGAAGAGCGTCGGGCTTCGGCTGCCCGCTGCGGTACCGGACCCGCAGACCGGGCGGGCCTGCGGCTCGGCGAAGGGTGGTGACACCGCGGCGCTGCGGAAGCTGCGCGTCCGCTGCGTCGTCGCCACCAGCTGCTCAGCCCCACCGGCGTCCGGTCCAGCAGGTTCCCCGGCGAGGACCCGCGCAAGGTCCTCTACCCGACCCCCGCCTCCGGTGGCATCAAGGTCCGGGTCGAGGCCGACCTCGGCGCCGGGCTCGGCGGAGTGTGACTGAAGATCATCGGTGAGGAGTGCAGTGCCGTCCACCCGGTGCCGGGCAAGGTCACCCTCGCCCGGGCCGACACCGACACCACCCGCTCAGCCTGCTCGCCCTGAGGTGAGACGGAGACGTCCGTCAAGAAGACGAAGGTCGATCCTGCCTGCCGTGTCGATCCGCGCCTGCGCCGTTCGACCTGGGATGGAGAGGATCGAGAAGCGGTCCTCCGAACCGAGGAGAACAACGATGGCGAAGTACATGCTGATCCTGCGCGGGACGGACGAGTCCGTCGCGAAGATGATGGAGACGCCGTTCGACGAGATGCTCGAGACCATGGGCCGCTTCAACGAGGAGCTGATCCGGGCCGGCGTGCTGATCGCCGCCGAGGGGCTGGACGACCCGTCACAGGGAGTGGTGGTGGACTACAGCGGGGAGACCCCTGTGGTCACCGACGGGCCTTACGGCGAAACCAAGGAACTGTTCGGCGGGTTCTACCTGCTCGACGTCGCCTCGAAGGAGGAGGCGGTCGAGTGGGCCAAGCGGATCCCGGCCGTCCCCGGCTCGAAGTGCGAGATCCGTCGTGTGCCGGCCATCGACGAGTTCCCGCAGGACAACGAGTGGGTCATCAGGGAGCGGGCATGGCGCGAGCGGACGGGCCAGCTCTGACGCCCGGGGCCGGGGACGGTCCGCCGGTCGCCGAAGCGGCGCGGCGGGCCGTCGAGGCCGTGTGGCGGATCGAGTCGGCGCGGATCGTGGGCGCGCTGGCCCGCTACACCGGAGACTTCGCACTCGCCGAGGACGTCGCGCAGGAGGCGCTCGCGGAGGCGCTCGTCAGTTGGTCGCGCGACGGTGCGCCGGCCAGCCCCGTGGGCTGGCTGCTGGCGACCGCACGGCGGCGGGCCATCGACGGCTTCCGCCGCCGTGCGGCACTGAACGAGCGGTACGCCCTGCTGGCGGGACGGCTGACCGAGGGTGAGTTCAGCGCGGGTGCGGCGGCCGGTGGGGACCGGCCGGACGAGCTGCCGTGGGATCCCGACCGGGTCGACGACGACGTCCTCGCGCTGATGTTCACGGCCTGCCATCCGGTGCTCTCGGTCGAGGCCCGGGTCGCGCTGACGTTGCGGGTGGTGGGCGGCCTGTCCAGTGAGGAGATCGCCCGGGCGTTCCTCATTCCCGTGCCGACCGTCCAGGCCCGGATCACCCGGGCCAAGAAGACGCTCGCCGCGGCGGGCGTCCCGTTCGCGCTGCCACCGGCCGAGGAGCGGCGCGAGCGGCTCGGCGGGGTGCTGAGCGTGCTGTACGTGATCTTCACGGAGGGCTCGACAGCGACGACCGGTGACGACCTCCTCCGACCCGATCTCGCCTACGAGGCCCTGCGGCTGGCCCGGATGCTGGTCGCCCTGCTGCCCGCCGAGCCGGAGGCCCACGGACTGCTCGCGCTGTTCGAGCTCACCGCGGCGCGCTTTCCGGCCCGAACCGGCCCGGACGGGGAGGCGGTGCTGCTGGAGGACCAGGACCGGCGCCTGTGGGACCGGTCGGCGATCCGGCGCGGTCTGGCCGCGCTCGGCCGCATCGCGACGTTCGGGCGCGGCCTGGGACCGTACGGCCTGCAGGCGGCGATCGCCGCCTGTCACACGACGGCGCCGTCGGTGGGAGAGACCGACTGGGAACGCGCCGTCCTGCTCTACGAGGCACTCGGCCGGGTGGCACCCTCACCCGTCGTCGAGCTCAACCGGGCCGTGGCCGTGGCGATGGCCGGCGAACCGGATCGGGCGCTCACGGTCGTCGACGACCTGGCCGCCTCCGGCCGCCTGTCGGGATCCCACCTGCTTCCCGGCGTGCGCGGGGAACTGCTCGCCCGCCTCGGCCGCACGGGCGAGGCCCGCGCCGAGCTGGAGCTCGCCGCCCGCCTGTGCCGCAACACCCCCGAGCGGAACGTGCTGCTGCGCAAGGCGGCCGCGCTGCGGTGACGACGCGAGTTGCCCGTACCGAGGCATCGGCTCGGCACGGGCAACTCGGTCTCTAGGTGGGTCGTCGTGCGGTGATGAGGCGCTGGAGCACGATGAAGAGGAACAGCAGGGCGCCGATGACGATCCTGGTCCACCAGGAGCTGAGGGTGCCCTGGAAACTGATGACCGTTTGGATGAGTCCGAGGACCGCGACGCCGAGGACGGTGCCGACGAGGTAGCCGGAGCCGCCGGTGAGGAGGGTGCCGCCGATGACGACGGCGGCGATGGCGTCCAGCTCCAGGCCGACGGCGTGCAGGCCGTAGCCGGAGAGCATGTAGAAGGTGAGCAGGACGCCGCCGAGGGCGGAGCAGAAGCCGCTGATCGCGTAGACGGTGATCCTGGTGCGGGCCACCGGCAGGCCCATCAGCAGTGCGGACTGCTCGCTGCCGCCCAGCGCGTACACGTTGCGGCCGAACCGGGTGTGGTGCAGGACCAGGAAGGCCGCGGCGGCGACCAGCACGGCGATGACGGCGCTGGGGGAGAGGAACGTGCCGCCGGGCAACGGGATGCGGGTCTGCGCCATCGCGGTGTACGACGGGTCGGTGATGGAGACGGACTCGACGCTGATCGTGTAGCACAGGCCGCGGGCCAGGAACATGCCGGCGAGCGTGACGATGAACGGCTGGATCTCGAAGGTGTGGACGACCCAGCCCATGGCCCATCCCAGCCCCGTGCCGATGGCCAGCACCAGCGGAATGACGACCAGGATCGGCCAGTGGTGCTTCTCCACCAGCCAGGCCGAGACCATCGTGGAGAGGGCGACGACCGCGCCGACCGACAGGTCGATGCCGCCGGTGAGGATCACGAAGGTCATGCCGACGGCGACGACCAGCAGGAAGGCGTTGTCGATCAGCAGGTTGAGCAGGACCTGGCCGGAGAAGAAGCCCTCGTACTGCACCGAGCCGACACTGAACATCGCGACGAGCAGGACAGAGGTGACCAGCAGCGGGACCTGTCCGCGCAGTTTGGCGGCGAGAGTGGTGTTCATGTGCCCACCTTCAAATCGGCAGATGCGGGCTTCGGCTGCTGACCGCCCGGAGCAGTGGTGCGTCGGCGGGTGGCCTTGGCACGGAACTGAGGCGACTGGATCAGGCACACGGTGATCACCACGGCGGCCTTGAAGACGAGGGTGGTCTCCGGCGGGATGCCGATGGTGTAGACGGTGGTGGACAGGGTCTGGATGACCAGTGCGCCGAGCACGGTGCCGCCGATCGAGAACCGTCCGCCGTTGAGCGAGGTGCCGCCGATGACGACGGCCAGGATGGCGTCGAGTTCGATCCACAGGCCGGCGTTGTTGCCGTCGGCGGCGGAGACGTTGGAGCTGATCATCAGGCCGGCGACGGCTGCGCACACGGCGCTGGCCACGTAGACCAGGGTGGTCAGACGGTGGGCGCGGATGCCGACCAGGCGGCTGGCGACCGGGTTGCCGCCGACCGACTCCAGCAGCAGGCCCAGGGCGGTGGAGCGGGTGAGCAGCAGGGTGAGGCCCACCATCGCGCCGGCCAGCAGGACGGAGAACGGGACGGTGAGCCAGTAGCCGCCGCCGATGAGCCGGTAGGGGTCGCTGGTGATGGTGATGATCTGGCCGTCGGTGATCAGCTGGGCGACGCCGCGGCCGGCGACCATGAGGATGAGTGTGGCGACGATCGGTTGCACGCCGATGCGGGAGACCAGCAGGCCGTTGACCGCGCCGAGGACGAGCGCGACGGCCAGGGCCAGGGCCACGGCGACCAGGACGGTGGAGACGCTGCCCGGGTCGGATGCCTCGCTGATGTACAGACACGCCAGAGCACCGGCGATCGCAACGGTGGAGCCGACCGACAGGTCGATGCCGCCGGTGGCGATGACCAGCGTCATGCCCAGGGAGACCAGGATCAGCGGCGCGCCGAAGTGCAGGATGTCGATCAGGCTGCCGTAGAGGTGTCCCTCCTTCGTGTGGACGGCGAAGAAGTCCGGGGTGAAGAACAGGTTGGCCAGCAGCATGGCGACGAGGACCGCCGCGGGCCAGAAGAGCCGGTGCTTGGTCATCGCCGGGCTCCGCTCGCGATGGTTTCCATGATGTGCTCCGGGGTGAGCGAGCCGTCGTTGGCCAGCTGCGCGACCACGCGGTGGTCGCGCAGCACACCGATCTTGTGGCTGAGGCGCAGGACCTCCTCCAGCTCGGCGGAGATGAAGAGCACGGACATGCCCTTCTCCGCGAGGCCGGCGACCAGTTTCTGGATCTCGGCCTTCGCGCCGATGTCGATCCCGCGGGTCGGCTCGTCGAGGATGAGCAGCTTGGGGTCGGTGATCAGCCACCGGGCGAGCAGCACCTTCTGCTGGTTGCCGCCGGAGAGGTTGCGCACCAGGGCCTCGGGGTCGCCGGGCCGGATGTCCAGTGCCCGGATCCAGCGCAGGGCGAACTCGTCCTGGGCGGTGCGCGACAGGGGGCGGAGCCAACCGCGGGACGCCTGGAGGGCGAGGACGATGTTCTCGCGGACGGTGAGCTCACCGACGAGGCCCTCGGCCTTGCGGTTCTCCGAACAGAAGGCGATCCCGTGACCGATGGCCGCGCGCGGCCCGCGCAGCGCAGTGGCGTGGCCGTTGACCCGCACGGTGCCGCTGTCGGCCTGGTCGGCGCCGAACAGCAGCCGCGCGGCCTCGGTACGGCCGGAGCCGAGCAGCCCCGCCAGACCCACGACCTCGCCGGGCCGCATCGTCAGGTCGTAGGGCTCGATCGCGCCGCGGCGGCCGAGCTTCTCGGCGACCAGGAAGGGGGAACTGTATTCCGGTTGGGCCGTCTCGCGGTGGCTCTCGGCCGCCAGGCTCTTGAGGTCGGCGAGTTCCGAGCCGATCATGCGAGAGACCAGCTGGACCTGGCTGATGTCCCGGGTGAGGTACTCGCCCTCGAGCCGGCCGTTGCGCAGGATCGTCATGCGGTCGCAGATCTCGTAGACCTGGTCGAGGAAGTGCGAGACGAACAGGATCGCAACGCCCCGTTCGCGCAGCCTGCGCATGACGGTGAACAGCTGGACGACCTCGTCGCGGTCGAGGCTGGAGGTCGGCTCGTCCAGGACGAGCACCTTGGCCTCGACATCGACCGCCCGGGCGATGGCCACCAGCTGCTGAACGGCGATGGAGAAGCTGTCCAGCCGGGCGGTGACGTCGATGTCCAGGTCGAGTCCGGCGACCGAGGCCTCGGCGCGACGGCGCAGCTCGGACCAGTGGATCAGGCCGCGGCGGCGGGGCTCGCGGCCGATGAAGAGGTTCTCGGCCACCGACAGGTTGGGGCAGAGGTTGACCTCCTGATAGACCGTCGAGATGCCGGCCTGCTGCGCCTGGAGGGGGCCGGTGATCCGCAGTGGCCGGCCGGCCATGGTGACCTGTCCGCCGTCCGCCGGGTGCACGCCGGTGAGGACCTTGATGAGGGTGGACTTGCCCGCGCCGTTCTCACCCATCAGCGCGTGCACTTCTCCCGGGAAGAGCCGGAAGTCGACGCCGTCGAGCGCCAGTACGCCGGGGAACTCCTTGCGGAGTCCGCGTACTTCCAGGACCGGTTGCTGCATCGGTCCTCCTTTCGTGGTCGGTCGGGACCGGGCGCCCGTGCCGCCGGGGGATCCGGTGGTGCGGGCGCCCGGTGCTCCGGCCGGATCAGTACTGGCGGGTCGGCAGCGCGGCGGTGGCCTGCTCGGGGGTGAAGGTGCCCTCGACGGTCTTGATCCGGCGCTCGACGCTCTCGCCGTTCTTGACCTTCTTCGCCAGCTCCATCAGCTGATCGCCGAGGAGGGGGTTGCACTCCACATCGAAGTTGATCTTGCCCTGGGACATGGCGGTGAAGGCGTCCTTGACGCCGTCGACGGAGACGATCTTGATGTCGGTGCCGGGCTTCTTGCCGGCCTCCTCGATCGCCTGGATCGCGCCGAGGGCCATGTCGTCGTTGTGGGCGTAGAGGACGTCGATCTTCGGCTGGGCCTTCAGGAAGGCCTGCATGACCTCCTTGCCCTTGGCCCGGGTGAAGTCGCCGGTCTGCGAGGCGACGACCTTGAACTTCGGGTCGCCCTTGATCGCGTCGGCGAAGCCGGACTTGCGGTCGTTGGCCGGGGCGGAGCCGGTGGTGCCCTCCAGCTGGACGACGTTCACCTCTCCCGGCTTGGCCTGGTACTCCTTGACCAGCCAGTCGCCGGCCTTCTTGCCCTCCTCGACGAAGTCCGAGCCGAGGAAGGTGGCGTAGAGGGAGGTGTCCTCGGAGTCGATCGCGCGGTCGGTGAGGATCACCGGGATGTGCGCGGCCTTCGCCTCCTTCAGGACGGTCTCCCAGCCGGACTCGACCACCGGGGAGAAGGCGATGACGTCGACCTTCTGCTGGATGAACGAGCGGATCGCCTTGATCTGGTTCTCCTGCTTCTGCTGGGCGTCGGAGAACTTGAGGGTGATGCCGGCCTTCTTCGCAGCCTCCTGGACGGACTTGGTGTTCGCGGTGCGCCACCCGCTCTCGGCGCCGACCTGGGCGAAGCCGAGGACGAGCTTGCCGTCCGACTTCTTGCCGTCCGACGAGCCGCCGGCGGAGGAGCAGGCGGACAGGCCGACGATCATGGCGCCGGCGAGGACGGCGGCAGCGGCTCTCTTGGACATCGGGGTCTTCCTCTCGGTGTTTCTCCCGGCCCTGACGCCGCAGGGCGGCTGGTGCGTGCCGGGAGGTGGGGTGCGCCGGGTGGCCTGGTGGGCCGGCCCCAGGTGGAACTGATGGATCGCCAGAACGGCGGAAGATCAATGGGCTTGCTGCAGGCAGGCGGTGGTGTCCCGTGGTGAGGCGTTGACGCCGGTGCCGCTGCCCGACAAGATTGTTAGCGCTAACAAGCGGCTCGTGCAAGAGCGGTGCACTGCTTTGTTGAATCTTGGCTGCCAGCGGTTCCGGATCGCGGGAGGGGGGAGCGGGTCCGGCGGGTGCGTCGGTCTTGGCGGGCGGTTCTGTCGGGCGCCCCCGCCCGGCCGGCTCGGGCTGCCGCAGTCGGCGGGCGGTGCGAGCGGTCGTGGAGCCCGGAGGGCCCGGCGGTGGAGCCCCTTCCCGGCCGGCCGGGCGGGTGCGTGAACCGGCTCCGCGGCGGTCCGCCGTGAGGCGGTGTGGAGCTGCTGAGAACGTGCGACGGGGCCACCGGACTCGGCCGCCCCGGCACGGCCTGGAGGGGATGAGCTGCCTTTGGGATCGCGCCGATCGGTGCACTTGGGAGTGCGGACGATGCCGGGCGCTGAGCGCGCGAGCGGTGGGTCGGGCCGCCCGTGCCGCGTGCGGGCCCGGTCGGGCCCGGGGCGCGACGCGGACCGCTGCGGCCTCGGGGCCGGGTGTGTTGCATGACGGGCTGTAGGGCCGGAACGCGCTGCTGGTGGGCGTTGCACGCCGAAGGAGCCCCTTGCGAGGCCGGACCCGGCCCGGTGGGCCGGGCTCGCTGCACCCCTGCTCTTCCGGCCGGGCAGCAAGGATGATCGAAGGGCCCTATCTCCGTACGGCGGAAGCCTTCGGCCGGGTGACCCGTCCGATCGCGGCCGCATCCCGCGCCGGTGCAGGACCTGACGAGCTGCGAACCACCAGGTCGGGCGCGATCAGGACCTGATGGCCGCTGTGGGCCACCCCGGACAGTTCCTCCACCAGCAACCCCAGGGCCCGACGTCCGAGGGTCTCGAAATCCTGCCGGACGGTGGTGAGCGGCGGAACGAGATAGGCCGATTCCGGGATGTGGTCGAATCCGACCACGCTGATGTCGGCCGGAACCGATCGGCCGCCTTCGTGGAGGGCGCGGAGCACTCCGAGGGCCATGTGATCGTTCGCGCAGAAGGCCGCTGTCACGCGGGGATCGGCGGCGATCCGCAGCCCGGCCTCGTATCCGGAGCGGGCGCTCCAGTCCCCGCTGAAGGTCTGCGCCGCTTCCGCCTGCGCTTCCGACAACGCGCGACGCCAGCCCTGCTCCCGTTCCCGGCTCTCCAGCCACCCCTCGGGGCCGGCGACGTGGTGGACGGTGCGATGACCGAGACCGAGCAGATAACGGGTGGCTGCCAAGGCTCCTGACACGTTGTCGACCGCCACCCGGGGGATCGCCGAGGGGGTGCCGGTGCCCACCATGACCACGGGAACGGGGCTGACGACATCGGCCACCCCGCCTGCAGAAGAGGTCTGCGGCGCAATGACGGCGACACCATCGACGCCCTGGTCCCGGAGTCGGTCGACGGCCTCCTGCACCGAACGCGGATCCAGTGATCGCAGGGAGGCCACGCTGACGAAGTAGCCCGCGCTGCGGGCGGCCTGCTCCAGCCCGTCCAGCATGGAGGCCGGCCCGTAGAGGGTGCTGGCGAAGCTGACCACACCGAGGGTCCGGGAGCGCCGCGTCACCAGGGCGCGGGCCATCGAGTTGGGCCGGTAGTCCAGCTCGCGGATCGCGGCGACGACTTTCGTCCGAGTGGCCTGCGTGACGTTCGGCGAACCGTTCAGCACGCGGGAGACGGTCTGGTGCGACACTCCCGCAAGTCTGGCCACATCGGCCATCACCGGCTGACGGGGACCCGACTTCGGCATGCCAGCTCCAATCGCGGCATTCCGCCAGGTGTTCGGGTGAGGCCGCAAGGAATTTCGTAGGGACGCGTGGAAATAATTGTGCACGTTAACATGCCGAGGTCGCCCCAGCCCGCTCTCGGTCCTCACTCCGTGCCCCAGCCGGCCGCGGTTCGCGCAGGGGCGCCTTCCCGCAGTTCCGGGAGCTCACCGACAGCCTTCGGAGGTTGCACGTGTTGAGGTCTTTGTGGCGGCAGCGTACTGGAGGTGACGGCAGTGAACGTACCGGGACGTGCGCAGCAGTGCGGGCCCCGCCATGCGGCCGCGCCGGCCCGACATCCGCCGGGAGCGGTCGTCCGGCACCGCCTGACCGCCTTGACGCGTCAGACGTACTGACATGCAACTGGGAGCGCTGATGCTCAGTTGAGATCGCGGTCGGCCGCCGTTCATGCGGGGTCGCCCGAGCACCCCGGGGCGAGCCGCCGCCGGTCAGCAATGCGAGCCATTCGCCGGCCCGGCGTACTACCCGGCCCGTCGAAGGCGCGGCGGCGGCATCAGGAAGGATCTGGAGCAGTTGCTCGCCGACACCGAACCGGGATTCTTCCGGGTCCCCGGCGGCAACCACCTCGAAGGCGGCGTGCTCGCCAACCCGACGGCGACCACGACCGGTGTGTCCGGCCAAGTGGACGGACCCGCTTGCTGCGCCACGTGCACCCGGTGTCGAGTGAAGTGGGGAACCCCGGCCGGCGTGCGGCCGGGGTTCCCCCGGGGTGGTGGGTGTCGGTCAGCGGGTGGAGCCGGCCGTGCCGCAGACTTCCCGTCTACGTGTCGGCAGGCGGCACCCGATGGCGATCACCGTGGGTGGGGCGGGTCAGCGCTGCAGGGTGAGCAGGCCCGGCCGCCACGGCAGCTGGTCGTAGGGGCCGCCCGCGGTGGGGGACTTGCCCTGGTAGAGGAACTGCAGGTTGCACGGGTCGATGGTCATGGTCTGGTCGGGGTTGCTGCGGACCAGGTCGCCGTGGCTGATGTCGTTGGTCCAGGTGGCACCGCTGTTGGCCTTGCCCGC
>NZ_JBFAXX010000094.1:0-21379 GCF_040680995.1 Kitasatospora sp. NPDC051914 | reverse complement strand
ATGGGCTCCGTCCGCCCTTTGCGCACGCGGGGCGGGGCCCCACCCCCTTCGCGGGGTGCGGCCCGGCCGTCGCCGTAGTGGCCCGGAAGCACGGCCAGCACTCCGAGGCACGGGACCCCGTCCGCGCCGAGCGACAGGCCCTGCTGCCGGCCGTCACCGGCCGCCCTGCGACCACGCGGACCTGCCCGGCGACGGCCTTCCGGCCCCTCGCCGCCCGCGGCCGGCACCCACCCGCCGACGCCCGTTTGCCAACGCCCGTCCGTGACTGCCCCCTTGTGCGCACCGGCCCCAGTGGACTAAACCTCTGTCTCGGCTTGGTTCAGACCAATTGACGCCGACTCAGAGAAGGCAACGGCATGCCCAGACGCACCTTTGCAGTCCTCGCGATGGCCCTGGCCACCGCGCTCGCCGTACCGACCGCCGCACAGGCCCACGACCACGGCCCGCGCCTCAAGGGGCAGCGGGTCGGCTACTTCACCCAGTGGGGCGTCTACAGCGGCTTCTCCGCCAAGAAGGTGCAGGACTCCGGCCAGGCCGGGAAGCTCACCGTCCTCAACTACGCCTTCGGCAACGTCTCCGCCGAGGGCACCTGCTTCGAGGCCAACGCCGCCGGCGTCGGCGACGCCTGGGCCGACTACCAGCGCCCGGTCGGCGCCGAGGAGTCGGTGGACGGCGCGGCCGACACCGCCGAACAGCCCCTGAAGGGCAACTTCAACCAGTTGCGCAAGCTCAAGGCGAAGAACCCGCAGTTGCGCGCCGTGATCTCGCTCGGCGGCTGGACCTGGTCCAAGTACTTCTCGGACGCCGCCGCCACCGACGCCTCGCGCAAGAAGTTCGTCGCCTCCTGCATAGACCTCTACGTCAAGGGCGACCTGCCGCAGCTCGGCTCCGCCGAGGGCGGCACGGGCGCAGGGGCCGGCGTCTTCGACGGCATCGACATCGACTGGGAGTACCCCGGCGGCGGGGGCGACCCCGGCAACGTCGTCCGCCCCGAGGACGGCCGCAACTACACGCTGCTGATGCAGGAGTTCCGCCGCCAGTTGGACGCGCTCGGCCGGCAGCGGCACACCCACTACCTGCTGACCGCAGCCGTCCCGGCCGGCACCGACAAGGCCGACCGGCTGGAGGTCCGCCAGATCGCCAAGTCGGTGGACTGGCTCAACCTCATGACGTACGACCTGCACGGCCCCTGGGAGGCGCAGGGCCCGACCAACCACCAGGCGAACCTGTACTCCGACCCTGCCGACCCCTCCCCGGCGAACGCGGCCTACAGCGCCGACCGGGTGGTCCGGCACTACCTCGCCAAGGGCCTGCCGCCGGCCAAGGCGGTGCTCGGCGTACCGTTCTACGGCTACGGCTGGACGGGCGTCCCGGGCGGTGGGAAGGCCGGCCTCTACCAGAGCGCCACCGGGCTCGCCCAGAGCGGCAACCTGCCGTGGAACCGGATCAAGGACCTGCCGGGCACCGTCCACGAGGACCGGCTGCACGGCGCGACCTGGAAGTACGACGGCACCGAGTTCTGGACGTACGACACCCCCGCGCTGCTCACCCGCAAGGCGCGCTACGCGTCGGCGCACGGCCTCGGTGGTGTGATGGCCTGGTCGCTGGACAGCGACGACGCCACGGGGACGCTGGTCGCCGCCCTGGACGCCGGCCTGCGGAGGTAACGGCCGGCCGTCGGCCCCCGAGAACGCGCAGTTTCACGCATCACGATTTTGGTTCGTTTGATGCGCGAAGCTGCGCGTTTCCATGTTCAAACGCGCAGGAACGCGCTACCTTCTCGGTACCGGCCGGGCGGTCGCAATGGGCAGGCTCCCTGCGCATTGCACATGCTGCACCGCCCGCAACGCTTTGACTCCCAACCTGACCCATCCAGCGGCCCGACTATTGCCGGAGGGTGAACAGTGGACTATACCTTTGCGCATCGACCGCACGCCTCTGACCGGCTCAGTTGCCGCTAGGCGGGCTTGAATCACCGGGAATTGACATCTCGTCATACCCCGCCGCATCACCATCTTCTTGGACATCGAGGGGCTAGGGGCACACTTCATGGGCTCTGCAACCGAGTACAACCGCCGGGACATCTTCAAGCGCGCCGCCGGCATCGCCGTGCTCGCTGCCACCGGCGGCTCCCTGCTCACCGCGTGTGCCGGCGGCACCGGCGGCAGCAGCGACAAGGGCGCCAAGGGCGCCGCGGGATTCAACCTGACCGACGCCAAGAACCCGTTCGGCGTCAAGGACGGCGAGGGTCTCGAGGTCTTCATCTTCGACGGCGGCTACGGCAACGAGTACGCCAAGGCGTTCGAGGCGATCTACTCCAAGAGCTACCCCGGCGCGAAGATCAACCACCAGGCCGACAAGGACGTCACCGGCAAGCTCCAGCCGCGCTTCAACGCCGGCTCCCCGCCGGACGTCATCGACGACTCGGGCGCCAAGCAGATGAAGCTGGACGTCCTCGCCGACTCCGGCCAGCTCACCGACCTGGCCCCGCTGCTGGACGCGCCGTACATCGACGACCCGTCGAAGAAGATCCGCGACGTCCTGATGCCCGGCACCGTCGAGTCCGGCACGGTCAAGGGCAAGGTCTACAACCTGTCCTACGTCTACACCGTCTGGGGCTTCTGGTACTCCGGCAAGCTCTTCAAGGACAACGGCTGGACGGCGCCGAAGACCTGGGCCGAGTTCATCGACCTCTGCGGCAAGATCAAGGCCAAGGGCATCGCCCCGCTCGCCCACCAGGGCAAGTACCCGTACTACATCAACGTCGTCATGATGGACATGATCGCCAAGCAGGGCGGCCTGGACCTCATGAAGCGGATCGACGGCCTCGACGCCGCCGCCTGGGACGACCCGGCCGTGAAGACCGCCGTCGAGTCTTTCTTCCAGGTCGTCGACAAGGACTTCCTGCTGCCCGGCACCAACGGCATGACCCACACCGAGTCGCAGACCGCCTGGAACCAGTACAAGGCCGCGTTCATCCCCTCCGGCTCCTGGCTGGAGAACGAGCAGCTGCCGACCACCCCGGCCGACTTCGACATGAAGTTCCTGCCCGTCCCGTCGCTGCCCGGCGACAAGCTGCCCTTCGAGGCCATCCGCGCCGGTGCGGGCGAGCCCTTCATCGTCCCGTCCAAGGCCAAGAACGTGGCCGGCGGCCTGGAGTTCCTCCGGATGATGCTGACCAAGGAGGCCTCGGGCAAGTTCGCCCAGACCGCCAACAGCCTCACCTGCCTCAAGGACGGCGTCGGTCCCGAGGTGAAGCTCAAGCCCGGCACCCAGTCCACCGTGGTGGCGCTGAAGGCGGCCGGCACCAACACCTTCAACTTCCAGTACCCGAACACCGCCTCCAAGTTCGACGAGGACCTGCAGAACGCCTCGGGCGAGCTCATGGCCAAGCGCATCACTCCGGCGGAGTGGATCAAGCGCGCCAAGGAGTCGGCCGCCAAGAACAAGACCGCCTGACCGGTCGGACTCGAACAGCGCACCGGGGGCCCCGAACCGCCCCCGGTGCGTCCGCCTGACGGACAGGAGAAGTGACCGCGATGCGTCACGGCAAGTACCCCTTCATCGTGGGGTTCCTCTTTCTCCCGATCGTGCTGTACGTCGGCCTGGTGCTCTGGCCGTACGCGCAGACCTTCGGATACTCCCTGACCAACTGGTCGGGCGCGAGCCAGGAGATGGACTTCATCGGCCTGGACAACTACACGAGACTCCTCGATGACGAGGTCTTCGGCGGGGCGCTGTGGCACAACCTGCTGCTGCTGATCCTGCTGCCGATCGTGACCATACTGATCGCGCTGTTCTTCGCCTTCATGCTGAACGTCGGTGGCAAGAGCGGCACCGGCGGTGTGCAGGGCGTGGCCGGAGCCGCCTTCTACAAGGTGGTCTTCTTCTTCCCGCAGGTCCTGTCCATCGCGATCCTCGCCGTCCTGTGGGGCGCGGTCTACCGCACCGACGGCAGCGGCCTCGCCAACGGCATCCTGATCAAGCTCGGCCTGGCCTCCGCCGACGACCCGGTGCAGTTCCTGTCCGACCCGGACATGGTGCTCTGGTGCGTGCTCGCCGTCCTCGTCTGGTCCGGCGTCGGCTTCTACCTGGTGCTCTTCTCGGCCGCCATGCAGTCCATCCCCAAGGACATCTACGAGGCCGCCCTGCTGGACGGCGCCAAGCGCGGCCAGACCTTCTTCCGGATCACCCTGCCGCTGCTCTGGGAGACCGTGCAGACCGCCTGGGTGTACCTGGCGATCGTCGCCATGGACGCCTTCGCGCTGGTCTCCAGCATCACCCCGGGCGCCTACTTCGGCGGCGGCCCGGACCACCACAGCGAGCTGATCTCGACCTACCTGATGCGCAGCTTCCTGCGCAACGGCGAGGCCGGCTACGCCTGTGCCATGGGTGTGGTGATCTTCTTCTTCACCCTGATCCTGACCATCGTCTCGCTCTGGGTCACCAAGCGCGACAAGATCGAGTACTGAGCGGGGGCCGGGACATGAGCGAACGAAGCGAGCTCATCAAGAAGACCTGGGCGTTGTGCGAAGCACGCGCCGAGCGGAGCGAGGCGTGGGCATGAGTACTCTCGACAAGGCTGCTGGCCTTCCCGGCCAGCGCGCCGGAAGCCGGCCCGCCGACCGGCCGCAGCGCTTCGCCGACGGAGGCGGCGTCCTGAACGTCTTCTCGCACGGCTTCCTCGCCCTGTGGGCGCTGATGATCATCCTGCCGCTGGCCTGGGTCGTCCTCGGCTCCTTCAAGACCGACGCCCAGATCAACGGCTCCGCCTGGAGCTGGCCCGAGTCCTTCGGCTTCGACGCCTTCGGCCGGGCCTGGGAGAAGGGCATCGGCGGATTCTTCGTCAACACCCTGATCGTCCTCGCCGGTTCGCTGACGCTGACGATGCTGCTCGGCTCGATGGCCGCCTACGTGCTGGCCCGCTACGAGTTCAAGGGCAGCCAGGTCATCTACTACCTGTTCGTCGCCGGCGCGATGTTCCCGGTGTACCTGGCCCTCGTCCCGCTGTTCTTCATGGTCCGCAACCTGGGCGAGATCAGCCCGCTGCTCGGCCTGAACAGCTACCTCGGCCTGATCCTGGTGTACGTCGCGTACTCGCTGCCGTTCACCGTCTTCTTCATGTACTCGTTCTTCCGCACCCTGCCGACCGCCGTGCACGAGGCCGCGATGCTGGACGGCTGCTCGCACACCCGGGCGTTCTTCCAGATCATGGTGCCGATGGCCAAGCCCGGCCTGATCAGCGTCGGGATCTTCAACGTCCTCGGCCAGTGGAACCAGTACATCCTGCCGGTGACCCTGATGCAGCCGACCACCGCCGGCGAGGCCGACCACTCGATGCTCGCCCAGGGCCTGGTCAACCTCGCCCTCCAGTCCGGCTACAAGAGCGACGCCCCGGCCCTGTTCGCCGGCATGACGATCGCCATGCTGCCCGTACTGGTGGTCTACCTGTCCTTCCAGCGCCAGGTCCAGGCCGGCCTCACCTCGGCCACCCTCAAGTAGCAGGGACAACACCAAGGGGCGTGCGGGGTACCTCCCGGCCGAAAGCCGGGAGGTACCCCACACGCCCCTGTCGCTTTCCCGTCAGCCCCGGTCGCAGGCCTGCGCCCGCAGCGCCCGGGCCAGGTCGTCACGGCACTCGATCACCAGCCGCCGCAGCGCCGGCGCCGCGTCCTTGTGCTCCGACAGCCAGGCGTCGGCCGCGTCCAGCGTCCTCTGCTCGGTCTGGTACTTCGGGAAGAAGCCGCCGACGATCCGCATCGCGATCTCGATCGACCGCTGCGCCCAGACGTCCTCCAGCATCGCGAAGTACGGCTCGGTGTAGCCGGCCGTCAGATCCCGCTGGTCGGCCTGGGCGAAGCCCGCGATCTCCGCCTCCACCAAGGCGTTCGGCAGCTCGTCGGAGTCGACCACGGCCGTCCAGGCCTCGGCCTTGGCGCCCGGCGTGGGCAGCGCCGCCAGGCACTGGGTGAGCTGGCGGCGGCCGCTGGCGGTGTTGTCCCGCTGCAGCTCCTGCTCGACCTCCTCGCCGGTGGCGGCACCGGCGGCGGCCAGCGACAGCCACAGCGCCCAGCGCAGCTCCTGGTCGACCTCCAGCCCGTCGATCCGGGCGGTGCCCTCCAGCAGGCCGCGGACCAGCTGCAGCTGCTCGGGGCCGTTCGCGGCGGTCGCCACGAAGCGCGCCCAGGCCAGCTGGTGGTCGCTGCCCGGCGCGGCCGCCCGCAGCTCGCGGACGGCGCCCTCGGCGAGCAGCCGGCCGCCCTCCCCGCGCCAGGCCGGGTCCGCGTACAGGTCGAGGGCGGTGCGGGCCTGCAGGTGCAGCGACTGCAGCACGCCGATGTCGGACTCCTGGCCGGCGAAGCGCAGCACCAGCGCCAGGTAGTCGCGGGCCGGCATCAGGCCGTCCCGGGTGAGGTTCCACACCGCGGACCAGGCCAGCGCCCGCGCCAGGTCGTCCCGGATCTCGCCGAGCCCGCCGCGCAGCGTCTCCAGCGACACCTCGTCGAAGCGGATCTTGCAGTACGTCAGGTCGTCGTCGTTGACCAGCACCAGCGCGGGCCGCGGGTGCCCGGTGGCCTCCTCGACGACGGTGCGGGCGCCGGTGACGTCCAGCTCGATCCGCGCGGTGCGCACCAGCGCGCCCTCGGCGTCCCGGTCGAAGAGGCCGACCGCGACCCGGTGCGGGCGCAGCGTGTCGCCGTCCTGGACGACGGCCAGCTCGGTGATCCGGCCGTCCGCGTCCACGGTGAGCTGCGGGGTGAGCGCGTTGACGCCGGAGGTCTGCAGCCAGGCGGCGGACCAGGCGGTCAGGTCGCGGCCGCTGGTCTCCTCCAGCGCGTCCAGCAGGTCGGTGAGCACGGTGTTGCCGTAGGCGTGCCGCTTGAAGTAGCGGCGGGCACCGGCCAGGAAGGGCTCGCGGCCGACGTACGCCACCAGCTGCTTGAGCACCGAGGCGCCCTTCGCGTAGGTGATGCCGTCGAAGTTGAGCTTGGCGTCCTCCAGGTCCCGGATGTCCGCGGTGATCGGATGGGTGGTCGGGAACTGGTCCTGCCGGTACGCCCACGCCTTGCGGCGGTTGGCGAAGGTGAGCCACACGGCCCGGTACCTGGTCGCCTCCACCTGCGAGAACGAGCCCATGAAGTCCGCGAAGGACTCCTTCAGCCACAGGTCGTCCCACCACTTCATGGTGACCAGGTCCCCGAACCACATGTGCGCCATCTCGTGCAGCACCACGTTGGCCCGGCCCTCGTACGCCGCCTCGGTCACCTTCGAGCGGAAGACGAACTCCTCGCGGAAGGTCACGCAGCCCGGGTTCTCCATCGCGCCGATGTTGTACTCGGGGACGAAGCACTGGTCGTACTTGCCGAACGGGTACGGGTAGTCGAACTCGTCGTGGAAGAAGTCCAGGCCCTGCTTGGTGACGGTGAAGATCTCGTCCGAGTCGAAGTACGGCGCCAGCGAGCGGCGGCAGGTCGCCGCCAGCGGGATCTCCAGCACGGTGCCGTCCGGGAGCGTACGGCTGTAGTGGTCGCGGGCCACGTGGTACGGGCCGGCCACCACCGCGGTCAGGTAGGTGGAGATCGGCTTCGTCGGGGCGAAGCGCCAGGTGCGGGCGCCGCTGCCGTCCGCGGTGACCTCCTCGTGCACGGCGTTGGCGTACACGTCCCAGGCCGCCGGGGCGGTCACCGAGAAGGTGAAGGGCGCCTTCAGGTCGGGCTGCTCGAAATTGGCGAACACCCGGCGGGCGTCGGCCGGCTCGAAGTGGGTGTACAGGTAGGTCTCGTCGTCCGCCGGGTCGACGAAGCGGTGCAGGCCCTCGCCTGTGCGGCTGTACGCGCAGTCGGCCTCGACCACCAGCTCGTTCTGCGCGGCCAGGCCCGGCACGGCGACCCGCGCCCCGTCGAACACCTCGGCCGGGTCCAGCGCCCGGCCGTTCAGCGTCACCGAGCGGACCACCGCCGCCAGCAGGTCCACGAAGGTGTCCGCGCCCGGCTGCGAGCAGCGGAAGGAGACGGTCGTGGTGGACCGGAAGACGGCGGCCGCCGGGTCGGGCGCAGAGGTGACGTCGAGATGGACGCGGTAGCCGTCCACCTCGACCAACTGGGCCCGCTGCTGGGCTTCTTCGCGGCTCAGGTTCTTGCCCGGCACGGCGGTACTCCTTTGTCCGGATCGCACGCTGTGAGGTCTTGCCCGGCCGCGCCGGTGGGCCCGGCCGGGGGCATCCTTTCACGAAGGACCCGCGCCGCCCGGGCGCAGCCCGCGTGGTGCGCACGGAATCAACCGCCCTGCCGCACGGTTGGCACCGCGGGGACCACCCCGCACCCGACCGCCGACCGAAGGACGCCGTCCGTGACGACTGCCGACTCCCGCAAGATCGCCGACTTCTGGTTCGACCCGATCTGCCCCTGGGCCTGGATGACCTCCCGCTGGATGCTGGAGGTCGAGAAGCTGCGCCCGGTGGACACCCGCTGGCACGTGATGAGCCTCTCCGTGCTCAACGAGGGCCGCGACGAGCTGCCCGAGAAGTACAAGGAACTGCTCGCCAAGGGCTGGGGCCCGGTCCGCGTCCTGATCGCCGCGGCCCAGTCGCACGGCGACAAGGTGCTCGGCCCGCTCTACACCGAGCTCGGCCTGCGCTTCCACAACCAGGGCCTGCCGAACGAGCGGGCCACCATCGAGGCCGCCCTGGAGGCCGCCGGCCTGCCGGTCGAGCTCGCCGACGCCGCCGACAGCGACGCCTACGACGAGGCCCTGCGCGCCTCCCACCACGAGGGGATCTCCCTGGTCGGCGAGGACGTCGGCACCCCGGTGATCGCGGTGGACGGCCCCGAGGGCGACCGCATCGCCTTCTTCGGCCCGGTCGTCACCCCGACCCCGCGCGGCGAGGCCGCCGCCCGCCTGTGGGACGGCACCGTCCTGGTCGCCTCCACCCCGGGCTTCTACGAGATCAAGCGCACCCGCACCGCCGGCCCCTCCTTCGAGTAGGGGCCGGCCGGTCCGAGGGCCGGCGCTCCCGCACCGGGGCAACCGCAAGGGGCGCGGGGAGCGGCGCGAGTCGGAGGGCACATCGTGTGCCTTCCCACTGCGCGCAGCTCCCCGCGCCCCTTCGTCCGTCCGCCGTGCGTCAGGCCTTGACGGCCCGCTTCTGCTTGATCCAGCCCGCTGCGGCCAGCGCGACCGCCAGGCCGGCCGTGAAGTACAGCTGGATGCGGTTGCTCTGGTCCATCAGCATCAGCGCCAGCACGCCCAGGATGCCGACCAGCGCCACCCAGGTCAGGTACGGGAAGGCCCACATCTTCACCGACAGCTTCTCCGGAGCCTCACGCTCCAGCCGGCGCCGCATCCGCAGCTGGGCGACGGCGATGAACGCCCACACCACCAGCACCGCGGCACCGACCATGTTCAGCAGCCAGGTGAACACGGTGTCCGGCCACCAGTAGCTCAGCAGCACCGCCAGGAAGCCGAAGCCGGAGGAGGCCAGCACGGCCCGGCGCGGCACGCCGCCGCTGATCTTCGACAGCCCCTTCGGGCCCTGGCCGCGCTGGACCAGCGAGTACGCCATGCGGGAGGAGCCGTAGATGTTGGCGTTCATCGCGGACAGCAGCGCGATCAGCACGACGACGTTCATGACCTGGCCGGCGCCCGGGATGCCCAGGCTGTTCAGCACCGCCACGTACGGGCCGGGGCTCAGGATCGAGGAGTCGTTCCACGGGACGAGGGTGACGATCACGACCATCGAGCCGATGTAGAACAGCGCGATCCGCCACATCGCGGTGCGCACCGCGCCGGCCACGCTGCGCCGGGGGTCCTTGGACTCGGCGGCGGCGATGGTGACGGTCTCCAGACCGCCGTACGCGAAGACGGAGGCCAGCAGACCGGTGACCAGGCCGGTGGTGCCGTTCGGCAGGAAGCCGCCGTGGCCGGTCAGGTTGGCGGCGCCGGGGGAGTCGCTGCCGGGCAGCACGCCGGTGATGGCCAGGACGCCGATCACCAGGAAGGCGGCGATCGCGGTCACCTTGATCGCGGCGAACCAGAACTCGAACTCGCCGAAGTTCTTCACCGCGGCCAGGTTGCTGACGCAGAAGAAGGCCATGAAGACGGCCACCCACACCCAGAGCGGCACACCGGGGAACCAGCCCTGCATCACGTGCGAGGCGCCGATCGCCTCGGCCGCGACGCCCACGCACAGCAGCGTCCAGAACATCCAGCCGACGGTCAGGCCGGCCCACGGGCCGATCTCCTTCTCGGCGTGCACCGAGAAGGAGCCGCTGGCCGGGCGGGCGGCGGACATCTCGCCGAGCATCCGCATCACCAGCATGACGAGGACGCCGGAGATGGCGAACGCCAGGATGATCGCCGGACCGGCGGCGGCGATGCCCGCGCCGGAGCCGACGAAGAGGCCGGCGCCGATGACGCCGCCGAGCGCGATCATGGACAGATGGCGAGGCTTGAGGCCCGCGGCCAGCGTGCCCTCGGCGGCGGGCTCGGTGGCCTGCCGCTCCAGGGTGGGCGTGGGGGTGGTCGTCATCGGCGCATCCAGAGTTCGTCGGATATCGGAACGAGTTGTCCACTATTCGGCAGGCCGGATGGACACGCCAAGAAATCCCGGCGAGAGACCGCAATTCGGACACTCCGGTGGCGCTGAGTGCCGGAGATGTCACCGCCGCTGCGGGGCGTCGCAGGCAGGACCCCACAAAGCCCGGGCCTGACGCTTTGTCGGGGACGGCGCCGTCAGTTCGCGTACCGGAGCGTAGGTTCACAACTGTTCACTGATCACGATCGTTCACTGATCACGCTCGTTCGCCGATCGCGATCGATCACCGATCACGCCCTGCCCGCCGAGCCGAACCGGAGCCCTCCCGATGGCCACTGCCACGCCGATCACCGGCACCCCCGTCCTCGCCGACCTGCTGCCCCGCGCCACCACCCGCCTCGGCGCGCAGGCCCGCGAACTCGCCCTGGTCGCCGGCGGCGCCGCGCTCACCGGCCTCGCCGCCCAGCTCTCCGTGCCCGTGCCCGGCTCGCCCGTCCCGGTCACCGGCCAGACCTTCGCCGCCCTGCTGGTCGGCACCACCCTCGGCGCCCGCCGCGGCATCGCCTCCCTCGCCCTCTACCTGCTGGCCGGCATGGCGGGCCTGCCCTGGTTCGCCGACGGCACCTCCGGCTGGACGATGCCCAGCCTCGGCTACGTCCTCGGCTTCGTCCTCGCCGCCGGCCTCACCGGCGCCCTCGCCCGCCGCGGCGCCGACCGCAGCCCGCTGCGCACCGCCGGCGCCATGGTCCTCGGCAACCTCGCGATCTACGCCGTCGGCGTCCCCTACCTCGCCGCCGCGCTGCACGTCCCGCTGGCGAAGGCGGCCGACCTGGGCCTCTACCCCTACCTGCTCGGCGACGCGCTCAAGGCACTGCTCGCCATGGGCACCCTGCCGCTCGCCTGGAAGCTGCTCGGCCGCACCCGCTGACCGCCCGACCGGCGCGCCCCGGCGCACGGCCCCCTGCCGCACACCCGGACACGCGCATGCCACACTCATGGTCATGCGCGTGTACCTGGGCTCCGACCATGCCGGATACGAACTGAAGAACCACCTCGTCGAGTGGCTGAAGGCGGTCGGCCACGAGCCGGTCGACTGCGGCCCGCACATCTACGACGCCGAGGACGACTACCCGCCGTTCTGCCTGCGCGCCGCCGAGCGCACCGCCGCCGACCCGGAGGCACTGGGCGTCGTCATCGGCGGCTCGGGCAACGGCGAGGCCATCGCCGCCAACAAGGTCAAGGGCGTCCGCGCCGCACTCGCCTGGAGCGAGCAGACCGCCGCCCTCGGCCGCGAGCACAACAACGCCAACGTCATCTCCGTCGGCGGCCGCATGCACACCCTCGACGAGGCCACCAAGTTCGTCGAGATCTTCCTCAACACCCCGTACAGCGGCGAGGCCCGGCACACCCGCCGGATCGCCATGCTGAGCGAGTACGAGACCACCGGCGAGCTCCCGCCGATCCCGGCCCACCACCCCCAGGGCTGATTCCCGTCCGACGCCGCCTGGGCCGCACGGGCCGTCAGAACCCGTGCGGCAGCCAGGGCGCCACGTCCGAGGCGAAGGCCCGCGACACCTGTGCGAGCGCGCCCGCCCGCAGCTCGGTCACCAGACCCGCCCCGGCCAGCGCCGCGAGCGTCGCCCCGCCGAGATAGGCGGCCCCCAACTCCCGTACGTCCAGCACCAGATCGGCCGGTGCGCCGGTGCGGACACAGCTCGTCGCCCGGCCCGGGCCGGCGCTCCTCAGCCGCCAGCGGCCCGTGTTCCACGGACAGAATCCGTCCACCACCTCCAGCACCGCGTCCACCGGCTGCGCATAGCCGCGCGACTCCAGCGCCGCCCCCACGTCCACCAGCCGCAGGTGGAGCGAGTCGGCCAGCCGCGCCTCCAGGCGCCGCACGTCCGACACCAGGTGCAGCAGCGGATCGTCCACCGGCAGGTTCCCCGCCTCCACGATGTCGACCAGGTCCATGTCGATCAGATAGCGCCACAGCCGCGCGTACACCTGCGGCGTCACCGCCTCGATGTCTTGGACCTTGACCCGGCCCGCCGCATTGCCGGCCTCCGTCCAGGACACCTTCGACGAGTAGCGGGCGTAGCCGAGCAGCCGGCCGCTCTCGGTGTCCTCGGCGAGCACGCACTGGCGCGGCGAGTAGCCGCCCCGGGAGGACGGCACGTCCAGCAGCGGATGCCGCTCCCAGCCCGGACGGCGCTCCAACCGGCCCGGGCGCAGCGGTACCAGCGACGCGTACAGCTCCTCGCAGGCGGGCGAGGCCTCCACCGGGTCCGCCAGCCGCAGCCGCAGCGCCGGGTTGTCCGCCACCGGCAGCGACACCCGGTGGCACGGCACCGTCACCGCCGTCCGCCAGGCCGCCGCGCCGAAGCCGAACCGGCCGTAGATGCCCGGCTCCGAGGCGGTCAGCGCCGCCAGCGGCTCGCGGGCGGCCCGCACGTCGTCCAGCAGCCGCCGCATCAGCACCGACAGCCCGCCACGGCGGCGGTGCGTGGGCAGCACGCCGACCATGGTGACGCCCGCGACCGGCAGCACCGCCCCGCCGGGCACCGCCATCCGGAAGCTGAACGCGCCGCCGCCGCCCACCGGCTCCGCGCCGTCGCACACCACCAGCGCGCGATGCACTTCGGTGAGCGAGCGGTACAGTGCGCGCTCCTCCGCTTCCTCCTCCTCGCCGCCGAACGCGATCTCCAGACGGCGGTACCAGCCGTCCCACTCCTCGGCGGCCAGCGGACGGACCGTCAGTGCCGCGGCTTCTCCTGTCGTCATACGGTCACCCCTACCACCGGCGGCGCGCCGTACGCGACCGACTTTTCCGGCAGCCCGTCACCACCGGGCGCGCGTGCGCCGCCACGCGCCCCGGGGCGCACCGGGAACGGTGCCCCCGCCACCCGGCCGAAACCCACCGCACCGCACCCGGGAGCCCGCGCAGCCCCGGTGCAGGCGTCGACGCCGACCCGCAACCGTGGATAAGGTCGGACCCCATGGCTGGCAGCACGGAGGGCACCACGCCCCGGACGACTGCGACGGGCCCCACCGCGAGCGCGGCCAGGGAGCCCGTGACGGCCCGGTTGCGCACGAGGCTCCGCCGGGCCCGCCGCACCCTGCGCCGAACCGGCGTCGACTACTTCCGCGGTGCCGCACCCGACTGGCTCGCCTTCGCCCTCTTCCTCGCCGCCGTCCCGGTGCTCGTCGTCCTCAACATCTGGATACCCGCCTGGGTGCCGCCCACCTCCCTGGTGCTCCCGGTGCTGGCCGGCTCCCTGCTGCTGCGCCCCGGCACCCTGGTGCTGCTGTACGCGGCCGCCGCGGTCGGCCTCTCCACCGAGTCGCTCATCCACACCGGCGAGCGGGTCGCCAGCGAGAACCCGGACACCTACGTCTACGGCGTCACCCCCGGCGCCGCCCTGGTGGTCGGCGCGGTCGGCGTCGCGGGTCTGCTGCTCGCCCAGTTCCGCAGCCGGGTCGGCGTGCCCTGGCGCGGTGGCGGCACCATGCTCTTCGACCTCCGCGAACGGCTCCGGGTGCAGAGCCAGCTGCCCAGGCTGCCCGAGGGCTGGTCCGCGGACATGGCGCTGCGCCCGGCCGGCGGCCAGTCCTTCTCCGGCGACTTCGTGGTCGCCGCCCGGACGGGCCCCGGCGGCCGCATGCTGGAGGTCGTCCTGGCGGACGTCTCCGGCAAGGGCATGGACGCGGGCTCCCGGGCCCTGCTGCTCTCCGGCGCCTTCGGCGGCCTGCTCGGCTCGCTGCCCGCGCACGACTTCCTGCCCGCCGCCAACGGCTACCTGCTCCGCCAGGAGTGGGAGGAGGGCTTCGCCACCGCCGTCCACCTGGTGCTCGACCTGGACACCGGCCAGTACGAACTGCTCTCCGCCGGCCACCTGCCGGGGATGCAGCGGAGCGGCGGCACCGGCCGCTGGGAGGTCAAGGAGTCCGAGGAGGGCCCGCTGCTCGGCATCTACGACGGCGCCAAGTTCGAGGGCCTGTGCGGCCGCCTCGACCGCGGGGACGTCCTGCTGCTGTGCACCGACGGCATGGTCGAGATCCCCGGCCGGGACCTCGGCGAGGGCATGGACCGGCTGATGGGGGAGGCGGACCGGCTCGTCGTCAAGGGCTTCCGCGGCGCCGCAGGGCGCCTCATCGAGACCGTCGCCAAGGACGTCAACGACGACCGCGCCGTGCTGCTGGTGTGGCGCCAGTAGCGTTTGTCAATCCCTGGGGAGTGATCTTCGGCCAATCCTCACAGCCGGACCACCCGGTGGATCACGGGCCGCGGGCCTGCCGATCGGCCGTTCCGGCGTGTTGACACCCGGCCCCGCCGACGGTTCGTCAGAAGGCATGGGCTATCGTCTCGGTCGGCGGAAATTCGTCTCACATGGCAGGATCTTCGCCCCGGGCTCCCGGCTAGTCCTTTACGCAGGCAGCACGAACGACCACACTGAGTCCGGGTGGGCTGGTCGATGCTCGGGGGATGGGGGGCGGCAGGTGCGGCAGACAGCAGGCGGTATCGGCGCCGCGGGCACCTCCACGACGGCGGGATCGGTCGACTCGTGCCAGGGACGGTCGGCGCAGGCCGCGGTCCGGTTTCGACACGGGGTTCCAGCACGAACCCCCGCCACAGATTGAGGAAGTGAGTCCGGGTGGCCTTCTCCGTCTCCGCGTTGTTCCTGTTCGGCGTCATCGTCGTGATCTTCATCCGCAACAAGCAGCTGAAGACCAGCCACGCGATCGTCGCAGCGCTCTTCGGCTTCATGGTGAGCCAGTCCACGGCGGCCCGGCCGATCCAGGACTTCCTCAACCAGCTGGCGAAGACCATCTCGTCCGTGGCGAGCTGACCCGCCCTACTGCCCGACCCCGGCCCGCCGCCAGCGCGCCAGCAGCCCGCGCCGCACGGCCGGCGCGGCGGCCGGCGGCACCTCGGCGGCGGCCGGAGCGGTCTGCGCCGCCGCGCCGTCCGGCACCAGCAGGACGAACAGCCTTGCCCAGCACAGCCGTTCGCCGCGCGGCCAGTCGAGGCCGCGCAGCGCGGCCGAGGCCTGCTCCGACACGGCGCCGTTGATCCGCACCTCGGCGACGTCCTCCCCGGCCCGGCCGCCGAGGAACAGCTTCACCCCGGTCACACCGGTGCCCGCCGGCAGCGCCAGGGCACCGGCGAGCGCCGGCAGCACCTGGTGGTCCGCAAGCCACTCCGCCAGCCGGTCGCTGCCGAAACCGAAGACCGCAGCCGGGCCCTGCACCGCCTGCCATCCCGGGAGCTCTGCCGGGCGGCAGCGGTCGGCGTGCTCGCCGCGCGCGTCCTGCAGCTCGACCACGGCCGCGGCCGTGGTGGTCGCCCACATCCGTACCGCGCTGTCGAGCCGCTCCTCCTCGGTGCGGCCCAGGCCCGCCGTGCAGTCCCACACCACCGGGCCGTCCGCCTGCCCCAGGTTGAGCACGAAGCCCAGGTCCACGTGGCCGGCCGCGCCGCCCTCTCCCGGATGCTCGCGGACCGCCACCGCCGTCGTCCCCGGACCGCGCACCACGCTGCCCTCGACCGTGAACCGCTGCCCGTACCGGGCGGCCATCTCGCGCACCACGCTGCGCTGGATCACGTCCAGTCGGGACTGCGGCCGCACCCGCGACTCCTCGCTCGAAAAGGGGCTCGAACACCGATCGCGAGCGAGGTTATCGGCCCGGGCCGACGGTCTGCAGAGGGGCCCGCGTGACCAGCGTCACCGGGTGGGCCATGATCCGTGCCCGGCCGCGACCGGCCGCGCACACGGGGTGTCCGATTTGCCGGACTGCTGATGATCCGGACACGTACGGTCACTGCATCGACTGCGCTCCGCCCACCACTCGCGGGCGGAGAGTGACCCTTCGGGCGGCCGTCGACGGTCCGTGAGGCCGAGGCGCTTGCCTCCGAGGCGCCCATCGGGTTTTCCTCGAGTCCTGCCCGGCCACCGGCTGGGCGGGCCACCGGGCGGAACGCCGAGTCCTGCCGCCGCCCGGGGTCACGCACCATTCCGTGCACGGCAGGAGCGGGGGACCCAAGGTAAGTCGCCGCACCGGGCAATCCGGGACGGCTTGGGGTGAAGTCGCGCCTTTTCGCGACCGGGCGAACTCCCCGCCCGAACCCGACAGCTCACCTCGCAGGCGTCGGAGAGGAACAACTCCATGTCCGTTCTGGGCACCCGTCTGTCCCGCGTCGCCGTCGCCACCGGTGTGGCCGCCGCCGCCATCGCCATCCCCGTCACCGCCGCCAGCGCCCACAGCGCCCCCGCCGCGGCCCCGGCCGCCGCCCCGGCTGCTGCGCAGGCCGCCGCCCAGGCCGCCGCGCCCGCGCAGGCCCCTGCTGCCGCTCCGGCCGCCGACACCACCTACAAGGTCGTCCGCGGCGACACCCTTTCCAAGATCGCCAACGCGCAGCACGTCGACGGCGGCTGGAAGAAGCTGTACCAGGACAACCGCCAGGTCATCGGCGGCAACCCGAACCTGATCTTCCCGGGCCAGAAGCTGACCGTCGGCGCCGCTGCCGCGCAGGCCGCCGCCCCGCAGGCCGCTGCGCCGAAGCCCGCCGCGCCGAAGGCCGAGGCGAAGAAGGCCGACACGGCCGCCGCCTCCCGCTCCGAGAAGCGCACCCCGGTCCAGGCCGCCCCGAAGCCGGCCGCCCCCAAGACCGAGGCCGCCAAGCCGGCTGCCCCGAAGCCCGCCGCCGCCCCGAAGACCGAGGCCGCCAAGCCGGCCGCGGCCGCCTCCGGCTACGTCGCCCCGGTCGCCGCCGGCCTGGGCACCCCTTACCACAAGGCCGGTTCCAACTGGTCCAGCGGTTACCACACCGGCGTCGACTTCGCCGTCAGCACCGGCACCTCCATCCACGCCATCGCCGGCGGCACCGTCGTCGAGGCCGGCTGGGGCGGCGCCTACGGCAACAACGTCGTCATCAAGCACGCCGACGGCAAGTACTCCCAGTACGCCCACTTCTCGGCGCTGAAGGTCTCGGTCGGCCAGACCGTCACCGCCGGCCAGGTCATCGGCCTCTCCGGGGCCACCGGCAACGTCACCGGCCCGCACCTGCACTTCGAGATCCGCACCACCCCGTCGTACGGCTCCGACATCGACCCGGTCGCGTACCTCGCGGCCCACGGCGTCCGCGTCTGACGCACACCGCCGCACGGCACACACCCGAAGGCCCGACCCGGGGATCAACCGATCCCGGGGCCGGGCCTCGGCCGTTCCGCACCGCTCTGCGGGCCGCGGCGAGAGGGGGAATCCGGCAGAGGGCGCGCGCCGGAGTGGAAGTCGGCGGTTTCCACCCCCGTGGCGCAGGACGGAGCGCGAGCGCTCGATCGTACGGGCGGTCCGTGGACCGGTGAGCGAGGCCGTCCACGGGGTGCGGAACGGGCACAACGCCCTGAAAATCCCTCAGACGACGAAGGCCCCAGCTCTGCGATCAGGTCGCTGAGCTGGGGCCTTTGCTGTGGAGCGGGCGACGGGAATCGAACCCGCGTGGCCAGTTTGGAAGACGACGGCACCGGATCCGGGCTGACCTGGCGACTCGCTGACCTGCGGGGGAGCGGGGCACCTCACCGTCGTTCCCCGTGACTCCCCGCCGACTTCTGGCCGAACGGGCACGTAAGGGGCACGGAGCGGCCTACAGCAGCTTGCACGCCCACCGCTCGGTGGACCAGTCGCCCGCAGCCGCTCGACTGCCCCAGAGGCTCGCAGAACGGCCACAGAGCGCGCCTCGGCGCACACCTGACCACCCGGCATCAAGAAGAGCGGCTGATCCAGCGTGAAGACATAGCAGCCCAGCACGAAGTCGACCTGGTTGAGCAAGAGCATCCTCGGCGCGGTGATCCGCGGCCCCGTGAGCATCATGCCGGCCATGGTGTACGGCCGGGGGCAGCAGCTCTACGGCTCGTTATCCGTGGACGTTCCAGCTAGCTGTGGCCTGTCGCGGTGCGGACGGCAGAGCTGGCAAGCAGAATATCTCACGTCATCCGTTTCGGTGAACGGCACGCAAGAGCTACTGCGGCGCATGCAACTCTGTCGATGCAGTACGCGAGTCTTCGGATTTAGATATAGGCCATTCTCCGGCTCTAGCCACTCAGATGGCAAGTCGAGAGACTGAGCGAACTCCCGATACGACGCTGACCCCCGCAGTGGTTCGAGAAGCGGCCACTCCAAGATGTTCTGCACAGTGAGAGCACCCTGACTATGCAGCGAACGGACAAGGGTCATGGATTCATCGATATTGCCCAGGAGGCAGTGGCGCGCAAGAAGGAACTTTGGATCCAGGGCAGACACATCCCATGCTGCAACCTCTCCGTTCACGCGGGGGTCGTTCATGGAACTCCGCGCAATCCAGCTATTGACGCGGGCAATCATCTTGCTTCCCATGGCAATCGGAAGGCCATCAATAAAGCTAGAGCACTTCACAACAGCCGAGTTCCTCCCGCGCTGAAGGTTGCCGTAGCTGAATTCGGCAACAAATGAGGCGACGCGATCTGCATCGCCCTTGCGGAACTTTAGAATTACTGCGTTTGCAAGAAGGACGCCAAATGTGGCAACCTGCTCAATTGCCGCCCGAACATAATCCTCGTCAGTCGAGACACGCTGACCGACAGTAAGCCCAGCAGTCAGGCTTGAGTCCACGTTGGAGAGGTACCGCTTGGAGACCTCGCCGCCATTGTGGACGAGGATGTGTCGACGCTGGAAGACCTCTCTCAGGGCCTCCCAGTTGACCGCGTAGTCTTCAAACGACAAGTTCATTCGGTCAATAAAGAACTTGCGCCATTCTGCAAAGCTGCCGAACATCAGCTCTTCAACTCGCCGGGAAATCGCCAGATCCACAGCATCTTCAATGGTTCCGAGTGACTTAAGATCCCGCAGCGAGAACTCCTTCTCCCTGTCGCGCGAGACCTTTTCAAGTGCTTCCGGCGACACCTTGAAGAACTGCTCAACGAGTTCAGCCAGAAGGGCCTCGTAGGCGCTTACGATCGAAACCACGAGGAGTTCCAGGAGGATTGGCTTCCGAGCCGGGGTTGCAAACATTTCGTGCAGCGCGACAAAAATATGTGCGCCATGAGGGTCGGACCTAAACTCCTCCCAGACTGCCTCCATCAATTGCTTGACTGAAAACTTCCGGTCGGGGAAACGATCCGCGTACTCAATGTAGAATTTCTTGAACCTGAGGACGGTGTCTGGAGGAACGAATTTTAGCTTTTCATCAAGGACCTCCATGGCCCTAGCTCCGGAGTCTAGATGTTCAATCGCAGGAACGGCCGCGGAGATTAGATCATAAAGGGCTTCACTCTTTTTGACAAATTGACCACACAGAAAAGTGACAGTTGTGCTGAATTTGTCATGCTCGAGCTCTGCTGCGCCTTCCGGCTGGTCGCCATCCATGGCCGAATCGTAGGGCAGGGCACCACCCAGGGGGAGGCGAACGTAAAAGTCTCGCAGGGCTTTCTTGTGGCATGTGCACAGCCACGGGTGGTGGAGCGGTTTTGGCCGGTGTCCTGTCCGGGCTGGGGTCGAGCATGATCGGGGGGCCGTAAGCTGTTGCGACTCGGTCAGGGCTCTTTGGGCCTGACCGCAATGTGGCCGAGTGGCCCCCCGTTCTTGCTCGACGCGGGTCCCAGTCCGGGCAGGTGGGTAAAACCGCGAAGCCGCCCGCCCCGGCCCCGACGGGCCTGGTTCTGAGCCCTGCCTTCTGCGCCGTCCTCCGCCATGCGGGGGTGGAAGTTGGAACTATTCGTCTCTGCCCCGGCCTTAGCTCTTCGCCCCTTGTGGGCGCGGCCGACGACGGCGAAGCCCCAGCCGGGGCGAAGACAGGAGGCGGGGCGCGCGTCGGAGGAAGGCCGGCGCCGCCGCGCGCAGCGCGGCACCCCGAACATTGTGAGGCTACGTCCAGTAGTTCAGGAGGCCGGGAATCGTCGCCGGTGATCTCCGATCCCGCCGTGATGTGCCTTCCCCGTGGGCTCCGCCCCGCCCCGCCCCGCCCGCCGAGCGGAGCGAGGCGCCTTGAACCCGTAAAGAAGGTTTTTACGCATTCCCCTCCCCGCCCTACCGACCGATGGCCGAAGGCGGTCTTGGCTCCCGCTTGCTGGCGTGTTGAGCTGGAGCGTTGAGTGATCGTTGCCTCGGGGGTGGGGATGGACGGCGAGTTCACTGTTCGGCGCTGGCGCCGGTATGGGCATGACCGGCTGTACGTGAACCGGCAGGGCGCTGAGCAAGCCCTCGGCTGGTACGACTTCGCCACCGGAAAGATCGAGGTCCCAGACGACCGGGACCGTGCTGAAGTGGTGCGAGTGCTGACCCCGCGTCTGGCCGGTCTGGCACCGGAGGTCAAGATGCCTCCGCCGGCCATGCCGGAGCCACCGTTGGCCACGGAGGGCGACAGCACGGACCTGGCGCTCAACAAGCCCGGGGATGCCCTACGGCGGAAGATCGCCGAAGAAGAGCCGTCCTGGTGGAAGCGCCGCTTTGCTTACTGGCTCAGTCGGGAGACGACGTCGGCGCATTCGTGGGCGGTCGGTTTGCGGGGTGAACGGCTCGTCGGTGGCCGACTCAACCGGCTCCGTCGGGACGGCTGGAAGGTGCTGCACTCGGTTCAGCCACCGAGCGGAGGCGCCGACATTGATCACCTGGTGATCGGCCTGCCCGGTGTGTTCGTCGTCAACACCAAGCATCATCGTGGTGCCGCGGTATGGCAGGGCGACCATGCCGTCACGGTGAACCGAGCATCGACACAGTAGGTTGCGTCCAGGGAAGTGGTGTACGGGTTCCACCCGTTCCGGGGGTTTCGTCCCGGTAGCGGGTGTCGCCTGAGAACGTAAGACGGCCACCGGC
>NZ_JBFAXX010000093.1:0-21812 GCF_040680995.1 Kitasatospora sp. NPDC051914 | reverse complement strand
GCCGAGTTCAGCCGTCTTCCGCCGCGCGCGGTTCCCCGCGCCCCTGGTGGTTCACCCTCGCGCGCAGGGCCGTCCCCGCACTCGGGGTGCAGGTCAGTCGCCGATGCCGGCGAGGTCGCGCATCCGGCGGTGCTGGGCGGCGCGCTCGGCGGCGCGCTGCTCGTCGTAAGAACGTCCGCCGGCACCCTGCAGCAGGGCCTTGGTCTCGATGACCGCGTTGCGCGGCGCGGCGAGCAGCGCTGCGGCCAGGTCGCGGGCGGCGCCCTCCAGCTCCTCCGCGGGGACGGCCAGGTTGGCCAGGCCGATGGCGACGGACTCCTCGGCGCCGACCCAGCGGCCGGTGGCACAGATCTCCAGCGCCCGGCCGTAGCCGACCAGGTCGGTGAGCGGCTTGGTGCCGGCGAGGTCGGGGACGAGGCCGAGCGAGGTCTCCTTCATGGAGAACTGCACGTCCTCGGCGACCACGCGCAGGTCGCAGCCGAGCGCCAGCTGGAAGCCGGCGCCGACGGCGTGGCCCTGGACGGCGGCGATGGTGATCACGTCCGGGCGGCGCCACCAGGTGAACGCCTCCTGGTACTCGGCGATGGCGGCACCGGTCTCCTCGTCCGAGCCGGCGGCGAGCTTGAGGAAGGAGTGCTCGCCGGGGATGCCCTCCGGGGTGAACATCTGACGGTCCAGGCCGGCCGAGAAGGAGACGCCCTCGGCACGGAGCACCACGACGCGGACGGTGCCGGGCAGGGTGCCGCCGACGGCGGCGAGCGCCCGCCACATGGCCGGGCTCTGCGCGTTGCGGCGCGCCGGGTTGCAGAGCGTGACCAGCGCCAGCTCGCCCTCGACGTCGAGGCGGACGCCGACCTGCGCCCAGTCCTGGGGGTCGGTACCGACGGCGGGAGCGGTCATGGGGGTTACCTCCAGCGGGGGACAGTAGAGCTACTGGAGAGTAACAAAAGCGGGGACGGCCGAACAGGGCCGCGCCGGAAACGACGAACGGCGGCCCGGAAGACCCGGCCGCCGTACCGTCCGCGTGTGTCGGATGCACCGTGCGCGCCGCGGCCGACCGCACGGGGGCCGATCCGGCGCGGGCTGCTCCACCGCCGGGACGGCCACTCCTCCGCCGCCGGGCCGGAACGCCCGACGCGAAGCCGATCTGTCTGATGAACCGTCAGGAACTCGCCGCAACAGTCGCCTTGCTCTTGCCCCGCGTCGCACCGCCGCGACCCCGGAGGATCACTCCGGACTCGCTGAGCATGCGGTGCACGAAGCCGTAGGAGCGGCCCGTCTCCTCCGCAAGCGCGCGAATGCTCGCCCCGGAGTCGTACTTCTTCTTGAGATCGGCCGCGAGCTTCTCACGCGCGGCACCTGTCACCCGGCTGCCCTTTTTCAGAGTCTCGGCCACCCGTGCCTCCTCGTAGCTGTGCTCGGTCAGATTCCCATGATCACCCATAGCCAGGCTCCTGGCCACCCATTCGACAAGGTCGATACCGGGAAAGCGCAGTCTGCCGGTGGTGCCCGCAGTGCACAAGGGCGCTCACCCTGGGTGCACGCGCCCCCGGAACGGACCCCGGAACAGGGTGAACGGGCTGATCAGCACGGACGGCCCCGCCGCGGAAATGCGGCGGGGCCGTGGCCAACGGAATGCGCGGTGCCGGCATTCCCGGGCCCTCGCGGGGACCGGGATTTCTACGACGGAGAGCTGATCCGGCGTCTACTCGGAACTCAGGCCAGCGAGACGAGATCCGCGTACGCGGGGCTCCACAGGTCCTCGACGCCGTCCGGCAGCAGGATGATCCGCTCCGGCTGGAGCGCGTCGACCGCGCCCTCGTCGTGGGTGACCAGGACGACCGCGCCGGTGAAGGAGCGCAGCGCGCCGAGGATCTCCTCGCGGCTGGCCGGGTCCAGGTTGTTGGTCGGCTCGTCGAGCAGCAGCACGTTGGCGCTGGAGACCACCAGGGTGGCCAGGGCCAGTCGGGTCTTCTCGCCGCCGGAGAGCACGCCGGCCGGCTTGTCGACGTCGTCGCCGGAGAACAGGAAGGAGCCCAGGATCTTGCGGATCTGCACCAGGTCGGTGTCCGGCGCGGAGGAGCGCATGTTCTCCAGGACCGTGCGGTCCGGGTCCAGGGTCTCGTGCTCCTGGGCGTAGTAGCCGATCTTCAGGCCGTGACCGGGGATCACCTCGCCGGTGTCCGGCTTCTCCACGCCCGCCAGCATCCGCAGCAGGGTGGTCTTGCCGGCGCCGTTGAGGCCCAGCACGACCACCTTGGAGCCGCGGTCGATGGCCAGGTCGACGTCGGTGAAGATCTCCAGCGAGCCGTACGACTTCGACAGGCCGGAGGCGGTCATCGGGGTCTTGCCGCAGGGCGCCGGGTCCGGGAAGCGCAGCTTGGCGACCTTGTCGGAGACCCGCGCCTGCTCCAGGCCGGACAGCAGCTTCTCGGCGCGGCGGGCCATGTTCTGCGCGGCCACCGTCTTGGTCGCCTTGGCGCGCATCTTGTCGGCCTGCGCGTTCAGCGTGGCGGCCTTCTTCTCGGCGTTGGCGCGCTCGCGCTTGCGGCGCTTCTCGTCGTCCTCGCGCTGCTGCTGGTACTGCTTCCAGCCCATGTTGTAGACGTCGATGGCGGCGCGGTTGGCGTCCAGGTAGAAGACCTTGTTGACGACCGTCTCGACCAGGTCGACGTCGTGCGAGATGACGATGAAGCCGCCCTTGTAGGTCTTCAGGAAGTCCCGCAGCCAGGCGATCGAGTCGGCGTCGAGGTGGTTGGTCGGCTCGTCCAGCAGCAGGATGTCGGCGTCCGAGAAGAGGATCCGGGCCAGCTCGACGCGGCGCCGCTGACCGCCGGAGAGGGTGTGCAGCGGCTGGTTGAGGATGCGGTCCGGCAGGCCCAGCGCCGCCGCGATGGTGGCCGCCTCCGCCTCGGCGGCGTAGCCGCCCTTGGTGAGGAACTCGGTCTCCAGGTTGGCGTACTTCTTCATGGCCCGCTCGCGGGTGGCTCCCTGGCCGTTCGCCATCCGGTCCTCGTTCTCGCGCATCTTGCGCAGCACGGTGTCGAGGCCGCGGGCGGAGAGGATGCGGTCCTTGGCGAGGACGTCCAGGTCACCGGTGCGCGGGTCCTGCGGGAGGTAGCCGACCTCGCCCGTCCGGGTCACCGTGCCGCCGGCCGGGATGCCCTCACCGGCCAGCACCTTGGTCATCGTGGTCTTGCCGGCGCCGTTGCGGCCGACCAGGCCGATCCGGTCGCCGGGGGCGATGCGGAAGGTGGCGGACTCGATGAGGACGCGGGCGCCGGCGCGCAGCTCGAGGGCGTTCGCGGAAATCATGGCTGGGTCTCTCCAGGGGCGGGGGCGGGGCCCGGCGGCCGGGCGGAATGCAGGCGGAAGGGCGGGGCGGCGGCGGGCCTTCGAAAGCTCGCCGTCCGGCGCCTAATGCCCGGGGAACACAGCCATACGGCCCAGTCTACCGGGCGCCCGGACAGTGCCCGGTGTGTGCCGCGGCACGTCCGCTTGGACCGGCCGGCACATGGGGGGCGGTCTCAGACCGCCGCCGCTCAGCCCGCCGTCGGACAGCCCTCCTGCGGAGCGACCGCCGCGAACGGCAGCCCGGGACTGGTGCACCCCGTCTCCGGCGCACCGCGCCGGGTGTCGAAGACCTTGGTGCCGAGCACCGGGCCGTCCTCGATGGTCACCCGGTGCTTGTCCAGGCGCTTGAGCACCACGTCGGGCCCGGCGTTGATCTGCCAGCCGCGGCCGGCCAGCCGGAAGCCGTTGATGCCGCCGGGCAGCAGCTTGCCGGTGCCGGCCCCGGTGAGGCAGGTGCGCGGCACCAGCACCGCGTTGTCGGTGTGCACCGTGCGCAGCGGGTCGTAGCTGCAGCCCTGTGCCGGGCGGGAGTTGAACCGCAGGTCGCCGTCGCGGTCGCGGAAGCCCATGGTCAGCGACGGGGTGACCACGGCCACCCACGGCTCGTCCTCCAGGGCGGGCTGGAGCGCGGCGGCGGCCCGTCGCACCGCGGTGGCCTGCTTCTCGGCGTCGGTGCGGTCGGCGGTGCCCGGCTCGCCCTCGGCGCGCAGCCAGTCGGCCAGACCGGGCACGGCCCGGTGCCAGCGCACCTGGTGGTCGCTCGGACGGACGGAGGTGACCAGCCCGTCGTCCCAGACCACCACGGCGCTCTCGCCGGCCATCGCCAGGTGCAGGGCGGTGGCGTCCTCGCGGCGGTAGGACCACAGGTGGTCGCCGCTCGTCCGGTCGTAGGCCTCCAGGCCGGGGCCGACCCGCAGCTCCAGCACACCGGTGTCCAGGGCCTGCGCGCCCACCGGGCTGGCGTCCGCGATGCCGGGCTCGGCCAGCCGGTCGCCGAACGGCACCGGACGGTTGGCGTGCGCAGCGGCGCCCGCCCCGAGCACCAGGAGTGCGGCGAGCACCGGGAGCACGGATCGGCGGGTCAGGCTTCGCAGCGGCTTCCAGGACACGGGCGGAGCGTACCCGCCGCACGCCAGTACGTCAGCCGGAATTCGGGGGACCCCCCGGACGTGCGGTCCGGCACGGACCCGGCCGGTCGGGCGGGGCGACCTGCGGCTTCGGCCGCCCGCCGCGACCCGCTCGGACGCCCGGCGGCAGGAGGGACTGTTACACAGGTGGTACAGGATGCGGCGGAACGATCACCGTCCGTACCGATCCGGAGGGGCATCCGCCGGTATGCCTCCGGCGTGCGGCACGCTCGCCCGCGCGAACTACACTTTCGGGTGATATGGGATATTTCTGACGCTCCGTGGGCTACTGTCGGGTCACCCGCCCCCGCACCGCGCCCGGAGTGCCCCCATGCGATTCGGCCGTCTCGCGCTGGCCGCCGCCGCGCTGCTGCTGGTGACGACGGCGAGCGTGCCCTCCGGTACGCCGCTCAGCCAGACCGCACGGCACGACCCCTTCTCCGCGGACACCCTGGGCGGGCAGCGCGGCACCGCGCCGAAGCCGGCCGTGCTGCGGCCCCCGCACGAGGTCCCGTTCGGCGCCTTCGTCGGTTCCTGGGACAACTACATCCCGCAGATCGCCGAGCTCTCCACCTGGCTGCGCGGCGCCGAACTGCAGGTCGGCCACACCTACCTGGCCGGCAACGGCTGGGCCGACATCGAGGGCGAGAACCAGGTGCTCGGCCTGTGGTCGCAGTGGCGGCTGGCCCGCCCCGACCGCACCCTGGTGCTCGGCGTGCCGATGCTGGTGCCCAACGAGGGCAACCTCGGCGACGGCCAGGTCGCCGCCCTGCTGGCCCGCGGCAACAAGGGCGAGTTCGACCGGCACTTCCTCGAACTCGCCCGCAAGCTGGTCGCGTTCGGCGGCGGCGACACCGTCGTCACGCTCGGCTGGGAGATGAACGGCACCACCTACACCTCCCGCTGCCGGCCCGACCCGGCCGCCTGGAAGGCCTACTGGCGGCGGATCGTCACCGTAATGCGCTCGGTGCCCGGCCAGCACTTCCGCTTCGACTTCACTCCCACCCGCGGACTCGACGCCGTGCCCTGGACGCGCTGCTACCCCGGCGACGACGTGGTCGACATCATCGGGATGGACGCCTACGACATGCCGGCCGGGGCGGGCTTCGACGAGATGGTGAACGAGCCGTACGGGCTGCAGGACCAGGTGGAGTTCGCCGCCAGGCGCGGCAAGCCGGTCTCCTACCCGGAGTGGGGGTTGTTCCGCAACGGCGACAACCCCGAGTACGTGCGGCGCATGGTCGAGTGGATGCGCACCCACGACACCGCCTACCAGACCGTCACCGACTACTGCCCGCACGGCTTCCGGGGCTGCGACCGCAACCCGCGCTCGGCCGCCGTCTACCACGAGCTGATGTCCGGCTCCGAGGGCGCGCCCGGCGGCCCGCCCTCAGCTGCGGCGGCGCGCCACCAGTAGCGCCTTCAGTCGCGGCAGCCTGGTGGTCAGCACCCCCACCGCCGCCTGCCGCACCAGCACCTTCAGCCCCAGCAGGGCCGCGGCCGGGGCGAAACCGGGCGGGCCGACCACCAGCCGCTCGCTGCGCCGCCCGTCCGGGCACCAGCGCTGTTTGTACGGCTCCTGGCCGCGCAGCAGGCTCAGCACCGGAACGCCGCGGGCCCGGACCTCGTCCAGCGCGGCGGCGAACACCAGGCTGGCGATGTCCAGGCGCTCACGCATCATCGGATGCGCGCCGTACAGGTAGAGGCCGCCGAAGGACGGGCAGAGCACCACCAGACTGACCACCACCACCTCGCCGTCCAGCCGGAAGCGGTGCACCGCGGCGCGGCCGCGGGCCACCATGCCGGTGGTCGACTCGGTCAGGTGGGCGGTGAACCGCTCGGTGCGGTGCTCGGGCGTCACCCCGCGGTCCTGCCACTGCAGGAAGTGCAGCCGCAGCAGGTCCCCGACCGCCTGCGGGACCTCCTCCGGCGGTGCCGCGTCCATCTCCACCCCGGAGGCGGCGATCTTCCGCAGCTTCACCCGGGTGCGCTGCGCGGACCTCCCCGACAGCCGCTTGATCAGCTCCTCGACCGGCAGGGCGGGGAGGGACTGGCAGAGCGAGTCCCGGTAGCGGCGGGTGGTTCCGCGGTGGTGGGCCAGCACCCGCCGGACGGCCGCCTCGGGGTGCACCTCGCGCAGCTCCAGGCGGTGCCAGGGGCGCCGCAGCGGCAGGGCGGCGGCGAGCTCGGCGGCGGCCCGCTCGGCGCAGTCGTCGTCCAGCAGCACGTCGGTGAAGTCCACCAGCCCGCCGCCGAGGTTGGTCAGCCCGCCGGACCGGCCGCGCCGGCACAGGGCGGCCGCACCGACCAGCCGGCCGTCCCGGCGCACCAGCACGAGGACCAGCCCGCCCGGCCGGCCGTACCGGCGCCACCAGGAGCGCAGCCAGCCGCAGTCCTGGAAGGGCGTGGCGGTGCGGCAGCGGGCGGTGAGGCCGTCCCACTCCTCGGCGATCCGGTCGAGCGCGTCGTCGCCGCGGTCCACCTCGGCCGTCCAGAGCGCGGCCGCGACCGCCCGGGCGGAGGTGTCGGTGGTCATCGGACGGCCCCGGCGGATTGCCGTTCCAGCGGCTGACCGGGGAACACGGCGGCGGCCGGGCCCCCGGCCGCCGCGGCGGGACGGCGGCGGGCGGCCATCGCGAGGGCGCCGACCAGGACGCCGGCCGCGGCACCGACCGCGGTGTCCAGGGCGGCGGAGGGCGAGGAGGGCCCGTCCGGGGAGGCCGCGCGTGCCAGCGGGACTAGCTTGACGCCGGTGTCCTGGCTGCTGGTGTTGGCGAAGGCGATCAGCGAGGTCGCCACCGCGTCCGCGGCCTGCACGGCGTCCCCGGGCAGCGGCCCGGTGCCGGTGATCTCGATCATCGGGGCGTCCGGCGAGGTGGTGCCGCGGACCGTTTCCTCCAGGGCGGAGACCGTCCGGCCGGTCCTGGCGGCGGCCGCGGCCAGCACCTGCGGCTGCCCGGCGAGCCGGCCGTACGCCTGGGCGAAGTTGACCGCGGTGGCGCCCTCCCCCGGGTTCTGGGCGACCACCACCACGTAGGAGTTGGCGGTGTAGGCGGCGGGCGCGACGGCGGCGTACCCGGCGCCGGCGCCCGCACCCAGCGGGACGGCGAGGACCACCGGCCACCAGCGGCGGACGGCGGCCCCGAGGGATCGGCGCGGATCGGACATCGGTGACTCCTTGGCTCGGACGGTACGGGGGCGCGGTCAGACCCGCAGGGCGGCGGGCCGGTGCGCGACGGGGGCGGGGTCGAACCGGTCGTAGAGGTCGGCGAGTTCGGCGGCGATCCGCGCGATGTCGTAGTGGGCGACGGCGGGCGGCTGCGGGAGCCGCCGCCGTGGGGCGTCCCGCAGTCCTGCGAGCGCCGCGGTGTACGCCTCGGCGGTGCCGGGCAGCCGGACGGCGCCGGGCGCGGCCTCCGGGCCCAAGCCGTCCAGGGCGGGGCAGGCCGTGCACAGCACGGGCAGGCCGGCCGCCAGGCCCTCCAGCACGGTCAGGCCGAAGGTTTCCTCGGCCGAGGGGGCGGCCAGCACGTCCATGGCGGCGAGCAGTTCGGGGACGTCGTCGCGCTCACCGGTCGGCAGCAGGGCGTCCGCCACGCCGGCCCGCGCGGCCAGCGCTTCCAGCGCGGGCCGCTCCGGCCCCTCCCCCACCAGCAGCAGCCGCACCGGGCGGCCGCCGGGGCGGGCGGCGAGCGCGGCCAGCGCCCCGACCAGGACGTCGAACCGCTTGCCGGGCACCAGCCGGCCGACCGCGCCCACCACGAAGGCCTCCGGCGGCAGGCCCAGGGCGGCCCGCACCGTCTCCCGGGTGCCGGACGGCACGGCGTAGCGGGCCGCCTCGATGCCGTTCGGCAGCAGGTGGACGCGGTGCGGCGACACGCCCCAGTCGTGCAGGGTCGTCGCCACCTGCCCGGAGACGGCGAGCGTGGTGCGTCCGAGCCGCTCGGCGGCCAGGTAGAGCGCCCGTACGCCGCGGCCCGCCGCCCGGCCCTCGATCACCCCGGGGTGCAGCGAGT
The DNA here is from genome assembly GCF_040680995.1 of Kitasatospora sp. NPDC051914. Taxonomy (NCBI): domain Bacteria; kingdom Bacillati; phylum Actinomycetota; class Actinomycetes; order Kitasatosporales; family Streptomycetaceae; genus Kitasatospora; species Kitasatospora sp. NPDC051914. The sequence continues at coordinate 13,315 of NZ_JBFAXX010000093.1, read as the reverse complement.
GCTCGGTGGCCAGCACCGCGGGGACGCCGGCCAGCCGGGCGGCGATCCGGCCGTACAGCCCGGCCCGGTACAGGTGGGTGTGCACCGCCTGGTAGCGGCGGGCCCGGATCAGCCGGGTGAGCCTGGGCAGCACCGCGAGGTCGCGGTTGCCGCGCATCGCGAGGTCGTGCACCACGAAGCCGTCGGCGCGCAGCGCCTCGGCGACGGTGCCGGGGTTGGTGAGCGCGGCCACCTCGCAGTGATGGCGGTCCGGCAGGTGCCGCAGCAGCAGGTGGAGTTGGCGCTCGGCCCCGCCGGCGGCGAGGCCGGTGACCACGTGCAGGACCTTCACCGGACGGTCTCCTCCCGGGCGGCGGGCACCGGGCTGCGGCCGCGCAGGCCGGTCCGGGCGTCCCGCCAGTGGTGCCGGCCCTGCTTGGCGAGCAGGCGCAGCGCGCCGTCGCGGTCGCCAACGTAGCAGCGCGGCAGGGCGAACCGGCCGGTGAGGTCGCTGTGCCCGATCGCGCAGGCGTACTGGTACCCGGCGTCCCTGATCGCCTCGGTGGCCGGGCGGTCGACCGCGCCGTACGGGTAGCAGAAGCCGGTGACCGGGCCGCCGACCAGCTGCTCCAGCGCGCGCCGGCTGCCGCGGGCCTGGTCGGCGAGCTCGTGGGCGGGCAGCCCGGGCAGGGCCCGGTGGGAGAGCCCGTGCGAGCCGATCTCCCATCCGGCGGCGGCGAGTTCGACGACCTGGTCGACGGTGAGCAGCGGCTTGCGGGGGCCTTCCGGGTCCCAGCCGTTCTGGCCGCCGAGCAGGTCGGGCACCACGTACACGCTGGCGGTGAAGCCGAAGCCGCGCAGCACCGGGACGGCGTACCGGGCGAAGTCGGCGTAGCCGTCGTCGAAGGTGAGACCGACCAGCCGGGCCCCGGTGCCCGCGGCCCGGGCCCGCAGCAGCTCGCGGACGCTGACCCCGCGCCGGCCGCTGCGGGCCAGCCAGGCCATCTGCGCGGCGAACCGCTCGGGGCTGACGGTGAGCAGGTAGGGGTCGTGGTCCTCGTACGCGATCGAGTGGTACATCAGGATCCACGGGGCCGTTCTGGCGGCGTCGGCCTGGACGGGCACGGTGGGGCGGCGGGCCGGTTCAACGTCCATGGGGCTTCCTCTCAGCAGCCGAGGTGACCGGGCCCGCGGCCCGGAGGAGCGCGCGGACCGGGCCGCGGACCTCGGGGGCGCCGAGGGCCGTGCCGAGCCCGGCGAAGACGAGGGCGACGGTCACGCCGCCGACCAGGGTGGCGGGCAGCGGCGCGGACAGCCGGGAGGCCGCCAGGGCGCCCGCGGCCGCGGCGCCGACCGCCGCGGCCAGCAGCCGGGCCTGCCCGCCGAGGACGAGCCCGAGGCGCAGCGCGATGCCGCGCAGCAGGAGCCCGCGCAGCAGCAGGACGGCGGCCGCGGTGATGCCGGCCGCGTTGCCGGCGGTCAGCCCGAGCGCGCCGAACCGCGGGGTGGCGGCCAGCCCGACGCCCGCGGTGACCAGCAGCCCGGCGGCCATCGCCGCGACCGGGTACCAGTCCAGTGGCCGGAGGCCGCTGCCGGCCGGCGCGGGGTCGTCCGCGCGGCGCACCACCGGCCGGACGGAGAAGTACGGGCGGACCATCACGCCGATCAGCGCCTGCGCGGGCAGCCCGAAGCTGTACACCCGGATGACCTCGGCGGTGGCGGCGGTGTCGTGCGGGCCGAAGGCCCCGCGCTGGAAGAGCAGGGCGACGACGGAGGGCGCGCAGGCCATCAGGAAGGCGGTGCCGAGCAGGACGACGGCGGCGGCCTGGCCGAGGTCCTTCTCCACCCGGTCGCGGGCGGCGTCGAGGTCGCCGGCGGCGAGCGCCCTGGCGACCAGCGGGAAGGTCACCGTGACGATCAGGATGCCCGCCGTCATGGCGAGCTGGGAGACCTTCGCGGCGTAGTTGAGGTGCGAGATGGTGCCCGGCGGCAGGCCGGATCCCAGGTAGCGCTCGATGAACACCTGGGCCTGCCGGGTGAGCGTGAACGCGGCCACCGGCAGCATCGCCAGCGGGATGAGCACCAGGCCGCCGGCGGCCGCCCCGCGCACCCGGCCCGGGCGGCGGCGGGCGGTTCGGCTGCGCAGGCGGCGGGCGGCGGCCAGCAGCAGGCCCGCCATCAGCAGGCTGCCGCAGGTGACGCCGAGCGCGGCGGACTTCACCCCGAGCAGGGTGTGCCCGGCGAGCAGCACCGCCAGGATGCCCAGGTTGTACACCACGTAGATGCAGGCCGGGGCGGTGAAGGTGTGGTGGGCGCGCAGCATCGAGCAGAGGTAGCCGACCACGCCGAACGGCAGGACGGTCAGCGCGGTGATCCTGGTGCAGGTGACGGCGAGCGCGGGGTCGGCGAGGCCGGGGGCGAGCAGGCCGACGAGCGGGCCGGCGCCGAGCGCGGCGGCCAGGGTGAGGGTGCAGAGCGCGAGCAGCAGCCAGGGCAGCGTGGCCCGGACCAACTGCCGTACCGGGTCGGGCCCGTGGGGGTGTTCCTCGCGCAGCACCAGGGCCAGGCTGAAGGCCGGGACCATCAGGAAGGCCATCGCGTCCTCGATCAGCAGGGGTGCCGCGGTCTCCGGCACCGTCCAGGCGACGAGGAAGGCGTCGGTGCCCTGGTTGGCGCCGAAGTAGTGGGCCAGCAGCAGGTCGCGGAGCAGCCCGAGGCCCGAACCGGCCGCGCTCAGCACCGCGGTGACGCCGAAGGCGCGGGCGACGAAGCCGCCGTGGCGGCGCCTGGCGGCGTGCCGCGGCCCGGGGACGGCGGCCCCGGCGGGCGGTGCGGAGGCGGTCGGCCGGTCGCCGCTCATACGGCCTCCGCGTCCGGTGGGGGCGGGAAGGCCGTTCGGGCGGCGAGGCCGAGCACCACGGAGGTGAGCACGGTGGTGGTGCCGCCGATGTCCGCGTAGAGGAAGTCGACCAGCGTCCAGGCGAGCAGGGCGAGTGCGGCGAGCCCGCTGCCGCTGGCGCGGCGCAGGCAGCCGATCAGCAGGGCGAGGAAGAGCGCGGCGTACGCGACGATGCCGATCAGGCCCTGCTCGCTGAGGACCAGGAAGTACATGTTGTGCGGGGAGAGCAGCGGCTCGCGCTGGAAGCCGATCGTGGCGTCGGCCGCGTCGCTGCCCGAGGAGAGCCTCAGCGGGGCGTGGCTGTCGCGGAGTTGCTGGAAGGCCTTGGGGCCGGCGCCGGTGGCCGGGTGGTCCTGCCAGATGCGTTCGGCGGTGGCCCACAGGTCGTAGCGGTCGCTGACCGACCGGTCGGGCGCGGCCTGGACGGAGCCGATGCTGCCGAGCCGCTCGGCGACGCCCGAGGCGCCGAGGCCGAAACCGCCGACCAGCACCACGGCGGCGGCAGCGGTCACCACCGCGCCGCGCAGGGCGAGTCGCGCGTCGGCGCGCAGCAGCAGGACGGCGGCCGCGGCGGCGCAGGCGATCCAGCTGCCGCGGCTGAAGGAGACCGCGAGCGGGAACAGCAGCAGCATGGCGGCCGCGGCCCAGGCCCGGCGGTGCGCGGGTCGGCCGCCGGGGCCGCGTTCGGCCAGGGCGAGCGCGAGGGCGGCCAGCAGGCCGAAGCTGGCCACGGTGGACATCGCCATGATGTCCAGGGCGCCGAAGGTGCCGACGGCGCGCACGGGCTGTCCGGCGTACGAGGCGCCCGTCCGGGTGAGGAACTGGTGACCGCCGACCATGCCCTCGATCAGGGCGGCGGCGACGAACGCGCCCAGCAGCAGCCGCTGTTCGCCGCGGGTGCGGACGGCGCAGGCGACCGCGGCCGGCACCAGCACGAAGATCTGCACCAGCCGGACGAACCCGGTGGTGCTCGCCGCCGGGTCGATGGACGCCAGGGTGGCGGCGGCCGCCGCACAGACCACCGCCCCGAACAGCAGGCAGACCGTGCGGTCCAGCCGTGCCCGGCCGCGCAGCAGGTCGAGCCCGACCATGCCGACCAGCAGCAGCGAGGCGAGGTCGGCCGGCGTGACGTGGAAGGAGGCGGCGACGTCCTTCTCCCCGGTCGGGACGCACACCAGCAGCACCGTTGCGGCAGCCGCCGCAGCGGCCGGCCGCGGCAGCCCGGGAACGCGCCGCAGGAGAGGCGCCCTGCGGACAACCCGGAGCGCGGGTGAGCAACTGAGGGCCATGTCAGCTCCCATCCGGGTGGAGCAGGACATCCCGCCCCGAGCCGAAGGGCCCGCCGGTGCTGAGAGGGAGGAGGGAGGGAGCGCAGCGACGGAGCGACGACCGTCGGCGCCGGATCAGGAGGGCCCGGAGGCGAGCGGGCGAGTAACCAGCCATGTCAGCTCCCGTCCGGGTGGAGCATCAGGGCCGCGGTCCGCAGGAGGATCTTGGCGTCCTGCCAGAGGCTCCAGCTCTCGATGTAGCGGTTGTCGAAGCGGGCCCGGTCCTCGATGGAGGTGTCGCCGCGCAGGCCGTTGACCTGGGCGAGGCCGGTGAGGCCGACCGGGACGCGGTGGCGGTCCTGGTACTCGGGGTAGGCCTGGCCGAACCGCATGACGAAGTAGGGGCGCTCGGGGCGCGGTCCGACCAGGCTCATGTCGCCGCGGACCACGTTCCACAGCTGGGGCAGTTCGTCCATCGAGGTGCGGCGCAGCAGACGGCCGACGGCGCCCATCCGGTGGTCCTGGGAGATGTTCCAGCGGGTGGCCGACTCGTGTTCGTTGCTGGGCCGCAGGGTGCGGAACTTGAGCAGGGTGAAGACCTGGCCGTCGAGGCCGGTGCGCTGCTGGCGGAAGAGCACGCCGGGGCCGGTGTCGAAGCGGACGGCGAGTGCGCAGGCGGCGAGCACCGGTGACAGCAGTACGAGGCCGAGGCCGGCCGCGGCCACGTCGAGGGACCGCTTGAGGGCCCAGGAGCGGCGGCGCAGCGCCGGGAGCTCCAGCGGGACGCAGGGGAAGCCCCAGAGCTGGTCGGTGTCGCGCCGGCCGAGCGCGGCGTACTCGCGCAGCTGGGGCACCACCCAGACCCGGCAGCCGAGCCGTGCGGCCCTGCGCAGGGCCGCGGCGGTGGCGGCGTCGTCGGCGGTGCCCTCGGTGGCGATCACGTGGTGGATGCGCTTGCGGCGGATCTGGCTCTCCAGGGCGTCGAGGCCGCCGAGGAGGCGCGGCGGGGCGTCGGGGCCGAGCAGTAACGGCCGGCTGTCGAGGTGGCCGACCGGGCGCAGCCCGTACTCGCGGTGTTCCAGCAGGACGGCGGCGACGCGCTGGCCGAGCTGGCCGGCGCCGAGCACCAGGGTGGGGCTGGGGCGGCGGCGGCGGGCGCGGCGGAGCAGGGCGTAGACGGCGGCGCGGGCGAGGCAGGCCAGCAGGGTGAAGGCGGCGAGCAGGGCGGCGAGCCCGAGCAGCGGGGCGGGGCCGGCGAGGGAGCGGCCGAGGCAGGCGGCGAGGGTGACGGCGAAGGCGACGGAGACGGCGGCGCGGGCGGCGAGGGCGGGCAGGTCATCCAGGGCGGAGACGGTGAGCCGGCTGCGGTAGAGGCCGCCGGAGGCGTTGAGCGGGACGAGGACGGCGAGCAGGGCGACGGCGGTGAGCGGCGGGCGGCCGGGGGCGGTGAGGACGACGGCGGCGGCGAGGGCGAGGGCGTCCGAGCCGAGCAGTCCGGCCGGGAGGGCGACCCGAGAGCGGAACGGCCGGCGGTGGCGGCCGACCTGCGGCGCCGGGCGCGCCCGAAGGCCGGCTGCGGGCCGGTCGAGCAGTTCGGTGCTGAGCTGCCGCCGGGCCGACAGTGGTCCGCCCGGCCGCGGCACGCTCTCGTGGTCAATGGTCATCGGTGCGCGAACTCCCCTGTGGTGTACCCGCCTCGCGGGGGCGGCCGACCGGCTCGTACCGGCCCGGCGCGGGGCACGGCGAACCCGACCCTCCGAACAGGTACGAAACGGGCAAAATCAGACGGTAGCGATCGCCGTTGTCACTGCGGCGAGTTGACGTGCCGTGTCATTCCACCTGCGCATTCGTCGGACTGTCGGACGACTCGTTACGCGGCACCCCCCGACCCGGCGGCGGCTGCGGACTCGGCAGCGCCCGCGAGGGCTCCCACGATCGGATAAACGATCAGAATCCGGGGGAGACACGGGAATCGGGACCGTGCGGCGCCCGTACGGGGAGGACGGCGCGGTACACCGCGTCGACCTGCGCCACCGTGTCGCGCACGTCGTGCCGCCGTTCGACGTGCGCCCGGGCCGACTCGCCGCGGCGCGCACAGGCGTGCGGATCGGCCAACTGCCGGACCAGGTGCGCGGCCAGTGCATCCGGGTCCTCCGGCTGCACCGGCTCGGCGGCGTCGGGCGGGGGCGGCAGGCACTCGCGGGCGCCGGGCACGTCGGTGAGCAGCACCGGCCGGGCGGCCGCCATCGCCTCCAGCGGGGCCAGCGCCATCCCCTCCCAGCGCGAGGGCAGCACCACCAGGTCGGCGGCGGCCAGCCAGGGCCGCGGGTCAGGGACGTCGCCGGCCAGCAGCACCCGGCACGGTCCGGGCAGTGCGCGGACCCGCTCGGCCAGCGCCGGCGCGTCCGGCCCGCCCCCGACCAGTGCCAGCCCGGCCCCGGGAAGCGCCGCGGCGACCTGCGGCCAGGCGTCGAGCAGGACGTCCTGGCCCTTCTGCCGGCACAGCCGGCCCACGCAGACCGCGAGCGGGGCCTGCGGATCGAGCCCTGCGGCGGCAAGGCCCAGCCCGGCGCGGGCGGCACTGCGGGCGGCGGCGTCCGCAGGGGCGTGGTGGTCGAGGTCGACGCCGTTGGGCACCACCCGCCAGGCCCCGGCCACGCCGGCCGCCTCGCCGTCGGCCCGCTCCTGCTCGCTCACGCACAGCAGGGCGGCGGCCCAGCGGGCCGCGTGGCGCTCCCACCGCCTCGTCGCCTCCGCCATCGGGCCCCGGACGGCCGCGAACGACCAGGCGTGCGGCTGGAAGACGGTCGGCACCGACCCGCGGACGGCGAGCCGCCCGGCCAGTCCGGCCTTGGCGCTGTGCAGGTGGAGCACGTCCGGTTCGGCGGCCCGGACGATCCGGCGCAGCCGCCGCACCTCGCCGGCGGTGGCCGCCCCGGGCGAGCGCCCGGCCGGCCAGTCCAGCAGCTCCGCACCCGCGGCGGCGGCCTCGGCGCCGAGCCGGCCGCCGGGCGGGCAGGCCAGCAGCACCTGGTGGCCCGCCGCCCGCTGCCCGCGGACGAGGTCCACCACCACCCGGGCCACGCCTCCGTCGACCGGCTGCGCGACATGAAGGATCGTCAGATACACGGTCGCGAGCCTAGGTCGGGGTCGGCTCCGGCAGCCGGGATGTCACCTTCCCGGGGAGGGGCACCACCCGTACGGCGCGGGCTGGGCCGTACGGGTGAGCGAGGGCCGTACGGTCACTCGACCTCGGTGGCGAGCTTGGCGAGCAGGGCGCCGTGGATGCGGTTGAGGCCCTTGGGGGCGAAGGTGCGCTCGAAGAAGCCGCCGATGCCGCTCGCGCCCTGCCAGGAGGCGTCGACCGCGACCCTGGCGCCCTCGCCGGCCGGGGTGACCGTCCAGGTGATCACCATGCTGGAGTTGGCGTCGGTCTCCACCAGCGTCTGCGGGCGCGGCTCGGTGACGTCGAACAGGCAGTCGCGGACCCGCTTCTCGGTGGCCTGCAGCCGCCAGTGCACCTGGGTGCCGGCGCCGGTGCCGCCCGCGCGGACCTCGTACTCGCTGTACTGCTCGGGCAGCAGCCGGGGCCGGACGGTGTTGTAGTCCGCGAGCGCCTCGTACACCCGCTGCGGGGACGCCTGGTAGACCCGCTCGGTGGTGGCCTGGACCTTGCCCATGGGGGGCTCTCCTTCACTGGACATCGCCGCCGCTCGGGGCGTCGGCCGAACGCGCCCAAGCCAACCACACGGGCCCGCGGGTTAGGCTTGCCGGTGTGCTCGATCAGGTGACCGCCCTCCGCTACCTCGATCCGCTCCGCGCCGGCGGCTCGGTGCCCGGCGTGGTCGAGACGGACGACCTGGGCACCTACGTGGTGAAGTTCACCGGCGCGGCGCAGGGGCCGAAGGCCCTGGTGGCCGAGGTGATCGTCGGCGAGCTGGCCCGCCGGCTCGGCCTGCGGGTGCCGCCGCTGGTGCTGGTCGACTTCGACCCTGGCGTGGCCGCGCACGAGCCGGACACCGAGATCCAGGACCTCCTGCGGGCCAGCGCCGGGCTCAACCTCGGCATGGACCTGCTCCCCGGCGCCCGCGACTTCACCCCGGGCGCACTGGCCGTCGACCCGCAGGAGGCCGGCCGGGTGGTCTGGCTGGACGCGCTGACCGGCAACGTCGACCGCACCGTGCACAACCCCAACCTGATGGTCTGGCACGACCGGCTGTGGCTGATCGACAACGGTGCCGGGCTGATCTTCCACCACCGCTGGTCCGGCGCCGCCGCCTCGGTGCTCAAGCCGTACCCGATGAACGCGCACGCGCTGGGCGCGTTCCGTCCGGCGGTCGCGGCGGCCGACGCCGAGCTGGCCCCGCAGGTCACCGGGGAGCTGCTGCGCGAGGTGGTGGGCCTGGTGCCGGACGCCTGGCTCGCCGACGAGCCGGGTTTCGACTCGGCGGCCGGTGTCCGGGAGGCGTACGTGGCGCACCTGGCCGAGCGTGCCGCGGGCTCCGCCGCCTGGCTGCCCACCGAGTTCGCCTCGCCCGAGGAGCTGCGCGCCGCCGAGGAGCGGCGGGCAGCCGCCACGCTGGCGGGCCGGCCGGCCTGGCTCAAGCAGGTGCCCAACCGGCACGGTCTGGCCCAGGTCGAGTCGGACTGGAGCCGACACGTCGGCTGAGCCGTCCGTCATACCGGCCCGCGCCTTGTCCGCCGGAACGACCCTGCCCCGCCCGGGAGGGAATTCCCGGGCGGGGCAGGGGGGTTCGTCCGTCGCTCAGCGGGCGGACGTCACAGGCGCCACCACTGCGCGGCCTTGGCGGCGTTGACGATGCCCGCGCCGTAGAAGCCGTTGTTGTGGCTGTTGCCCTCGCAGGTCGCCTTCCAGGCGCCGTCGCCGCTCGGGTCGAAGGCCGCCGGGCAGGCGTGCTCGTCGGCCTGGTTCTGCAGCATGGCGCGCAGCTCGTTCGGGCCCGCCCAGGGGTGGGTGGAGGCGAGCAGCGCGGCCACGCCCGCCGCGTGCGGGGACGCCATCGACGTGCCCTGCATGTAGGCGTACTTGTTGCCGCGGACGGTGGACAGCACGCGGCCGTTCTTGTCCGGGGTGTCCGGCAGCTGGTAGCGGGAGTCGCCGCCGGGGGCGGCGACGGTCGCCTTGCCGAGGCCGTAGCTGGAGTAGAAGGACTTGTCGCCCTTGTTGCCGACGGAGGTGGTCACCACGATGCCCGGCAGCTCGGTCGGCAGCGACAGGCAGTTGTCGTCGATCGGCCGCGGGACGGGGGTGGTGTCGTCGGGGCTGGTGGTGTCGGTGGTCTTGTGCGCCAGGTCGATGTTCTCGTTGCCGGCCGCGGCGACGCTGAGCACGCCGTTGCGCTGCGAGAAGGCGACGGCCCGCTTGACCGCGGTGACGATGGCGGCCTGGTCGGGGTCGGTCTTGCAGTTGAACAGCCACGGGTCGATGTAGTAGCTGTTGTTGGTCACCTGGAAGTGGTGCTCACCGGCCCACATGAAGCCGCAGATCGCGTACTCGGGGTAGATGAAGCCGCCGTCGTCGACGACCTTCACCGCGGCCAGGCGGACGTTCGGGGCGATGCCCTCGATGCCCTTGCCGTTCTTGGCGGCGGCGATGGTGCCGGCCACGTGGGTGCCGTGGTCGCTGGAGGTGGGCTGCCAGGACTGCCACGCGGTGTCCGCCTTGCCGCCGTTGATGCAGGAGGCGGAGAGCGAGGCGTCGACGTTGGGGGCGAGGTCCTCGTGGGTGGCGTCGATGCCGGAGTCGAGGACGCCGACGACCACGCGGCGGCTGCCGAGGGTGGTCTCGTGCGCCTTGTCGACGCCGATCTGGCGCATGTCCCACTGGTTGGCCCACAGCGGCTCGGAGCCGTCGGCGGGCGCGGCGGCCGCGGCGGCGGCCGGCTCGGCGACCTCCACGTCGTTGTTCTGCACGATGCCGGCGGTGCGGCTGGCGCCGACCGAGTCGACGGTCTTGGACGCGCGGAGCTTGGCCGCGAAGTCCTTGTCGGTGGACCGGGCGACGACCACGCCGATCTGCTCGTAGGAGACGACCACGGTGCCGCCGAGTGCGGCGATCTCCCGCTCGGCCTTCTTCACCTGGCCGTGGTTGGCCTTGGTGTTCACCACGTAGCTGAGCAGGGGGCCGGGCGCGTCCGCGGCGCCGGCCGCGGCGGCGGTTCCGGACGGCAGCGCGATGGCTCCCGCCGTGGCGAGGGTGATGCCCAGCGCCGCCAGCCTGGTCCGGCGTATCCGAGGAACACTCATAGGGGTTGACCCTCCCGAGTCTCGTCGTGTGCCCCGCTGTTGGCGGTGGCACGTGAGTGGTCGGACGCTATTGGCCGTACGTGGTGATCCGCAAGGGGTCGGTTACACGAAATGCACACAACGCGGGTGCCCGGCCCGCTGTCAGTCGGGCCGGGCACCTGGTCTGCCGGTTCTCCGTCAGGTCCCGGGGGCGAACCCGGGCCGTGCGTCAGGAGTTGAAGAGCTCTCCGTAGGTGGCGAGGGCGGTCGCGATGTCCGCCTGCGCCCAGAACCGGTGGTACGTGAAGGTCGGCGCGGCGCCGCCGTCCAGGTAGGCCTGGACCTCGGCGAAGGCCGGGTCGTTCTTGTAGAAGGAGCGGATCGAGAGGAAGGTGGACGCCGAGTTGATCGCGTCGCCGTTGGGCATGGTGCCCGTCCAGCCGGACGGCACGGACAGCGAGTCCTTGAACCGGCTGTAGTCGGTGCGGGTCTCCGGGACGGAGATGCCCAGCGCGTCCTGGTTGTTGGCCCACATGCCGTCGAGCAGCTTCTGCGCGGCCGTCTTCGCCGCGGCGTTGCCGGACTTGGCGGCGTAGTAGGACAGCAGCTTGGCGTAGGAGCCCGCCACGCCCACGTCGCTGGTTCGGTCGACCACGGTCACGTGCAGGCCGGTGTTGCTGCCGGGCGCGCTCGCGTTCCAGGTGTCCGGCTTGCCGGTCCAGGCCAGCGTGGACGGGATCAGATACGTACCGTCGCTGTTGAACGTGGTGTTCGCCAGCGCCCAGGTGACCCACTTGTCCAGCACGGCCTTGGCCTTGGTGTCACCGCTCGCGTAGTAGTACTCCGCGAGCCGCTCCACGCCCCAGGCCTGGAAACCGAACCACTGGTTGGACGGCGGGTCGTGGTAGACCGGCGCCTCGTCGTAGTACATCCCGTAGAAGGTCGGGGTGCCGGCCGGCGGGGTGCCGTAGGCGCCGTCCCAGCTGTTGGTGGCACCGCCCGCGATGGCGCCCTCGCTGGACTGCAGCCACTGCAGGAACTCCACCTGGCGGCCCAGGCTGGTCGTCCAGTCGGTCTTGCCGGTGGCCGACTTGGGCGCCATGGCGGTGTTGTTCACCAGGGCGTAGGCGGCCATCGGGTTCTGGTAGCCGCCGTGCGCGGCGCTGTCGCCGATGCGCCAGGCCCAGCCGGCGCTGCTGTCGGTCGCGCCGCCCCAGGCGTAGTACCAGGACAGCAGGTAGTGCTCGCTGCTCTTGCCGGAGCCGGCGGCGCAGACGGTCGGGCCGACGCAGTTACCGATCTTCTTGAAGTACTTGTCGAAGAACGAGTAGCGCAGGTAGTCGCCCATCTTGCCGGCCTTGGCCACGCTGGCCGCGACCTGCGAGCCGTTGCCCTGGGCCTTGGCCCAGACGTCCGCCCAGTAGGCGGCCTGGATGGCACGGGCGTCGGCGTCCGGGGCGTCGGTGAACTTCCACTGCTTGGCGTAGGACGCGTCCTTGACGAACAGGTCCAGGTAGCCGTTCTTGCCGCCGTAGGCGAACTTGTCGCAGGTGGGCTGCGGGATCGTCTCCCACACCGACTCCTGCGGGCCGCGCTGGTAGGTGTTGATGTAGGACGGGCCGGTGTCGGTCGGGCCGGCCTCGCACTTGCCCGGCGAGTTGCCGTAGCCGTACACGTTGTCGACGTCCTGCAGCCAGTGCATGCCGTAGATGTCGTCGGTGCCGTAGGCGGACTTCAGCTCCGCGGCGATCGGGTCGTTGCCCGGCGTCACCGAACTGTCCATCTGCGACGGGTAGTCGCTGGGCAGCGGGTGCTCGGGCGCGTAGGTGGCCGGCTTGCTCGCGTTGTAGAAGCTGTTGGTGGGCTGGTCGGCGTGCGTGGGGATCATGTACGTCTCCATGAGCGTCCACGCCGCGTTGAACTTCGACCAGTCCTTGGTGACCCGGCCGTACTGCGCCTCCAGCCACAGCAGGTAGCTGTAGGCCTCGGAGGTGGTCTCGTGGCCGTGGTCCGGCGCCTCGACCAGGAGGGTCTCCACCGAGTGGTAGGGGATGCCCTCGGGCGAGAAGTAGCCGTTCGCCGGCGCCTTGATCTTGTTGTAGAGCTGCAGGAAGCGGTCGTCGTACACGCCCGTCCCGGCGGCCAGTTCGGTCACCGTGACCACCGAGCTGGTGTAGCCGGTGGCGGTGGAGGTGAAGCTCGCCGAGCCGGTCGAGGAGGCGTCCGCGGCCAGGGTGACGGTCTGCGCGGTCGACCAGTTCGACGGGGTGAAGGTGAGCGTGGCCCCGGAGCTGACGGAGAGCCCGGTGTTGCCGGAGGTGCGGGTGGTGGTGACGGTGACGTTGCCGCTCGGCTGCGAGGACAGCTTCAGCGCGAAGGTGCCCGTCTTGCCCTGGGTGACCGACAGCGTGGTCGGCACCGCGGTGATCGACGGCCCGGCCGCGACGGTGATGCCGGCCGGGGTCGACTCACTGGTCGCACCGAGGCTGTCGTACGCCTTCGCGTACACCGAGTGGTTGCCGGAGGAGGCACCCGTCCAGCCGAAGGTGTACGGGGCGGTGGTGGCCGTGCCGATCAGCGTGGTGTTGTCGTAGAACTCGACCTTGCTGATCGAGGCGCCGTCCGCCGCGGCGGCACTGGCCGCCAGCGGGATCGCCGCGCCCGCCGCGTAGTTGGCACCCGCGGAGGGGCTGGTGAGCGCCACGGCGGGGGCGGCGTGCGCACCGGTGCAGGCGGTGCCGTTGACCGCGAAGGCGGTCGGCGCCGCATTGGTGCCGCTGTACGAGAAGTTGGCCCCGGCGGTCACCGACTGGCCGGCGCCGATGGTGGCGGCCCAGGCCGGGTTGGTGACGGTGACGTTCTTGCCGGACTGCGACCAGGTGCCGTTCCAGCCGGTGCCGGAGAGCGTCTGGTTGCCGGTGTA
>NZ_JBFAXX010000092.1:0-21817 GCF_040680995.1 Kitasatospora sp. NPDC051914 | reverse complement strand
GTCGCCGCCGCGATCATCGGTGCCTCCCGCCCCGAGCAGGTCGCGGAGAACGCCGCCGCGGGCGGGGTGCGGCGGGTCCCCCGCCGGGTCGAGGCCCTGGACCCGAACCAAGCCCCCGGCGCCCCGCCCCCCCCCGGCCCGCCGCGGCCGCTTCGCACGGCACTGGCCCAAGTTCGCGCTGGCCGCCTCGGTGGCGCTGGCGGCGGCGTTCGGCGGCCTGGCCGTGGAACAGAGCCGGCGGGCGGACGAGGCGAACACCCGCGCCGCACAGCTGCAGGCGCAGCAGGCCGCGTTCGGCACCCTGCTCACCGCACCGGACGCCCGTACGGCGACCGGGACGGCCGGCAACGGTGTCGGCACCGTGGTCTGGTCGCAGAGCCAGGGCAGGGCCGGGTTCCTGGCGTCCGGGCTGCCCGCGCTGCCCGAGGGCAAGACGTACGAGCTGTGGTTCAACGACGCCGGGACGATGCGCCCGGCCGGCCTGCTGCCCGCCTCCACCGGCTACCTGCTGATGGAGGGCCCGCTGAACGGCGCCGAGGGCATCGGCGTGACCGTGGAGCCGGCCGGCGGTTCCGCCACGCCGAGCGGGCAGCCGGTGATGATCCTGCCCTTCGCCTGAGACGTCGGAGCCGGGGGCGGCGGCCGCGGAGCACCCGCCCCCGGCTACCCGGTGTGACCGTCGCGGGCGCGTGTTGACCGAGCGTCAACCGTGACTCTTCGCTGTCGAGATGCCGTGCGACCGGGCGTAGTGTGGGAAGAGGCCGACCACCGGTGACGCCCGCCCGGTGAGCTGACCATCCGCCAGTTCCATTTTCGGCCGGACCGCGCGAGCGCCGGTCCGCGGATCGGAGGCATTGGTCATGGTGGACACAGCGGCACCCGCATCTGTCGCACCGAAGTACTGCACCGTTCAACCGCGCGTCCTTCCGGAGCTCCGGCCCGGGCTCGGCCTCGCCCGGGAGCGCGCGATACTCAACATCAGCTCGAAGTGGGTCAACGGCACGCACATCCACTTCACCTTCCTCGACAGCACCGGAGGGGGCCGGGGCGCCGCCCAACTCGACCAGGTCAGGGACGCGTTCCGCGAATGGAAGGGCCTCGGCATCGGCCTGGACTTCGAGGAGGTGGAAAGCCCGGCCGCGGCCGAGATCAGGATCGCCTTCGAGGACGACGGTTCGTGGTCGTACGTCGGGCGGGACGCCCTGACGATCGGGGTCGGTGAGGCCACGATGAACTTCGGCTGGGACGTCACCAGCACCTGGGGCCGTGCCACCGCACGGCACGAGACCGGCCACGCCCTCGGCCTGGAGCACGAGCACCAGAACCCCAACGCCGGCATCATCTGGAACGACGAGGCCGTCTACGCCGCGCTCGCCGCGCCGCCCAACCGGTGGAGCCGCGAGGAGACCTTCCACAACATCCTGCGCAAGCTCCCCAAGGACGAGGTGGTCGGCTCCCACTGGGACGTGGCCTCCATCATGGAGTACCCGTTCGAACCCGGGCTGATCATCGAGCCGGAGCAGTACGGGCGCGACGGCATCCAGGGCGGCCTGGACCTCTCCGCGGTCGACAAGGAAGTCGTGCGGCAGTGGTATCCGCCACTGGCCGGTGGCCCGACCGCGCTGCAGCCCGGTGCCTCCCGCCCGCTGGCCCTCGTCTCCGGCGAGCAGGCCGACTTCGAGATCAGGCCCGACGAGACCCGTGCGTACGAGATCGGCAGCTTCGGCCAGAGCGACGTCGTCATGGTCCTCTTCGAGGACGTCGGCGGCGAACTGCGCTACTTCGCGGGCAAGGACGACAGCGGCACCGAGGCCAACGCCCGGCTGTCCGTGCGGCTCGTCGCCGGCCGGCGCTACGTGGTGCGCATCCGGATGTACTCCGTCTACGGCGGCGGCCCCACCGCGGTCATGTACTGGTAGCCCGCCCGCGCGCACCGTTCAGCACAACTCCACACCGGCCGGGGGCAATCCACCCGCCGGGCCGCTCCGAAGACCCGGTAGCCAGCGAAGGAGCGGCCCGGCACCAGCATGGGCCCGTGCAGTGGAGGGGGCCCAGTGACAGTGCCCGGAACGGTCCCGGACACGACGGCGGGACGGGGTGCGCGGCACGCGCACCCCGGCCGGACCGTCGCCGTCGTCGGCGCCGGAGTGGCGGGCCTCACCGCCGCGTACGAACTCCGGCGGGCCGGCGTCGACGTGCAGTTGTTCGAGGCGGACGGCAGGCTCGGCGGCCACGCCCACACCCAGCGGGCGGTGGGCGCCGACGGCCGCGAAGTCCCCCTGGACACCGGCTTCCTGGTGCACAACGAGCGCACCTACCCGCACCTCGTCCGGATGTTCCGCGAACTCGGCGTGCAGACCCGCGACAGCGACATGAGCATGTCCGTCCAGTGCCGCGGCTGCGGCCTCGAGTACGCCGGCGCCCGCGGACCCGCCGGCCTGCTCGCCCGCCCCGACGCCCTGCTGCGCGGCCGCTACCTGCGGATGCTCGCCGAAGTGCCGCGCTTCCACCGCCGCGCCCGCCGCCTGCTCGCCGACCCCGGCGCCGGCGACCCCTCGCTGCGCGCCTTCCTCGCCGACGGCGGCTTCTCCGCCTACTTCACCAGCCACTTCATGACCCCGGTGGTCGCCGCCGTCTGGTCCTGCGCCCCCGACCTCGCCGGCGACTACCCCGCCCGCCATCTCTTCGCCTTCCTCGAGAACCACGGCATGCTGTCCGTCACCGGCTCGCCCACCTGGCGCACCGTCGTCGGCGGCTCCCGCAGCTACGTCGAGCGGATCGCCGAACGCCTCACCGCCGTCCACCGCGGCGCCCCCGTCCGCGCCGTGCACCGCCACCACGACGGCGTCGAGATCACCACCGCCGACGGCCGCCGCACCGCCGCGGACGCCGTCGTCGTCGCCACCCACGCCGACCAGGCGCTCGCCCTGCTCGCCCGCCCCACCCGCACCGAACGCCACGTCCTCGGCGCCTTCCGCTACTCCCGCAACCCCACCGTCCTGCACCGCGACGCCTCCCGGCTCCCGCGGGCCACCTGGGCGCGCGCATCCTGGAACTACCGGATGGCCGACTGCCGGGGAAGCGCCGACAGCGTCCAGGTCAGCTACCACCTCAACCGGCTCCTCGGCCTCGCCACCGAGGAGGACTACCTCGTGACCCTCAACGAGGACCGCCACGACCCGCTGCCCGACGAGCACGTGGTCTCCCGCACGGTCTACGAACACCCCGTCTACACCGCCGAGAGCGTCGCCGCCCAGCGCCGCCTCCCCGAACTCACCACCGGCCGCACCGCCTTCGCCGGCGCCTACCACGGCTGGGGCTTCCACGAGGACGGCTGCCGCTCCGGCATCCACGCCGCCCGGGCCCTCCTCGGCACCCCCGCCCCCGCCGCAGACCACCACGGACTCACCGCGAGCACCCGATGACCGCACCCGCAGCCACCCGCCGCAGCCCCGGCCCGGCCCGCCCCGGCACCGGACTCCCCGGCCCCTGGGGCGCAGCCCTGTACGAGTGCCGGATCGGCCACGTCCGCACCGTTCCGCTGCGGCACGCCTTCCGCCACCGCACCTACCTGTGGCTGGTCGACCTCGACCACCTGCCGGTGCTGCCCCGCCCACTGCGCCCGCTCGCCCGCTTCCGGGCCGCCGACCACCCCGGCGACCCCCGCGGCACCCTGCGCGGCAACCTGGAGCAGTACCTCGCCGGGCAGGGCGTCGACCTGGCCGGCGGCCGCGTCCTGATGCTCGCGCAGGCCCGCTCGCTCGGGTACGTCTTCAACCCGCTCACCGTCTACTGGTGCCGCGGCGCGGACGGCAGCCCGCTGTGCACCGTCGCCGAGGTGCACAACACCTACGGCGGCCACCACCGCTACCTGCTCCGCCCCGGCGCGGACGGCCGCGCCGAGACGGCCAAGGAGTTCTACGTCTCCCCGTTCTTCCCCGTCGACGGCCGCTACCGGATGGCCCTGCCCGAACCCGGCGAGCGGCTCCGCCTGACCATCCGTCTGGAACGGGCCGACGGAAGCCCGTTCACCGCCACCGTGCAGGGCACCCGCCGCCCCGCGGGGCCGGCCGCGCTGCTGCGGGCCGCCCTGCACCACCCGCTGGCCACCCTCGCCGTCAGTGTGCACATCCGCTACCAGGGCATACGCCTCTACCTGCAGGGCCTGCCCGTCCACCCCCGGACCGCGCCCCCGGACCCGGCCGGCAGCAGCCACGCCACGCCCCAGGCAACCGCACCCGCAACCGCGATCCCAGCAGCACCCGCAACCGAAGAAGAGGTGTCCGCCCCGTGACCCGGCCCGCCCTTCCGACCGCCCCGTCGCCGACCGCCGTCGACCCCGGCCGCTGGCCCGACGTCGCCCGGGTCCCCCGGGCCCCGCTGCGCGCCGCCGTCGCCGGCCGCCTGCTGCGCAGCGTCGCCCGGCGCCGCGGCCTGCGCGTCGAGCTCCCCGACGGCAGCCCCCTGGTGGCCGCCCCGCCCGGCGCACCCGTACTGCGCCTGCACCGCCCCGAGGCCTTCCTCGCCCGCGTTGGCGCGACCGGGCTGATCGGCTTCGGCGAGGCCTACCAGGCCGGCGACTGGGACACCCCCGACCTGATCGGCCTGCTCGGCGTCCTCGCCACCGCCCCCGAGACCCTCGTCCCGACCGGCGCCCAGTGGTTGCGCCGGCTGTACGTGCAGCGGCCCCCGGCCGCCGAACTCTCCACCGCCGAGAACGCCCGCCGCAACATCCACCACCACTACGACCTGTCCAACGACCTCTTCGCGCTGTTCCTCGACCGGACGATGACCTACTCGTCCGCCGTCTTCCCCACCACTCCCGCCGGCGCACCCCTCGCCACCTGGGAGAACCTTCCCGAGGCCCAGCACCGCAAGATCGACCGCCTGCTCGACCTCGCCGCCGTCGGCCCCGGCGCCCGCGTCCTGGAGATCGGCACCGGCTGGGGCGAACTCGCCCTGCGCGCCGCCGCCCGCGGCGCCCGCGTCACCAGCCTCACCCTCTCCGAGGAACAGCTCGCCCTCGCCCGGCGCCGCATCGCCGACGCCGGCCTCGCGGACCGCGCCGACGTCCGGCTCTGCGACTACCGCTCCGCCGAGGGCCGGTACGACGCGGTGGTCAGCGTCGAGATGATCGAAGCCGTCGGACGGCCCTTCTGGCCGGAGTACTTCCGCACCGTCGACCGCGTCCTCGCTCCCGGCGGCCGGGCCGCGCTCCAGGCCATCACCATGCCGCACGACCGCATGATCGCCAGCAGCAACACCTACACCTGGATCCTCAAGTACATCTTCCCCGGCGGCCTGATCCCCTCCGTGCAGGCCATCGACCAGGCCACCGCCAAGCACACCCGGCTGCGGGTCGCCGCCGACCACGCCTACGGGCCGCACTACGCCGAAACGCTGCGGCTGTGGCGCGAACGCTTCACCGAACGCGCCGAGGACGTCGCGGGGCTCGGCTTCGACCAGGTCTTCCGCCGCACCTGGGAGCTCTACCTCGCCTACTCCGAGGCCGGATTCCGCACCGGCTACCTCGACGTCCGGCAGATCCTGCTCACCCGCGGGGAGGACGCCCGGTGACCGCCGCCGCCCGCCTCGCCCCGCTCCTCGCCGACCTGATCGGCGGCCCGCCGCCCTTCCGCATCCGCGCCTGGGACGGCTCCACCGCCGGCCCCGAGGACGCCCCCACCGTCGTCCTGCGCCGCCGCCGCGCACTGCGCCGCCTGCTCTGGCAGCCCGGCGAACTCGGCCTCGCCGACGCGTACATCACCGGCGACCTCGACGTGGAGGGCGACCTCGCCGAAGGCCTCGGCACCGTCCGCCGGGCCCTCGCCGGACGCGGCCCGGTCCGCCCCGCCGCCCGCGACCTGCCCCGGCTGCTCGCCGCCGCCGCCCGGCTCGGCGCCCTCGGCCCCCGGCCCGCGCCGCCCGGCGGCCGCGCCGCCGTCCGCGGCGCCCTGCACAGCCGCGGCCGCGACCGGGCCGTCGTCAGCCACCACTACGACCTGTCCAACGAGTTCTACGCCCTGCTGCTCGGCCCCGCGATGGCCTACTCCTGCGCCTACTGGACCTCCGGCGAGCAGAGCCTGGCCGAGGCGCAGACCGCCAAGTTCGACCTGATCTGCCGCAAGCTCGGCCTGCGCCCCGGCAGCCGCCTGCTCGACGTCGGCTGCGGCTGGGGAGCCCTCGCGCTGCACGCCGCCCGGCACCACGGCGCCCGCGTCACCGCCGTCACCCTCTCCCGCCGCCAGCACGCCTTCGCCGCCGCCATGGTCGCCGAGGCCGGCCTCGGCGACCGGGTGGAGGTCCTGCTGAGCGACTACCGCGACATCGCCGAGGGCCCGTACGACGCGATCAGCTGCATCGAGATGGGCGAGCACGTCGGCGAGGGCCGCTACCCGGCCTTCGCCGCCCGGCTGCACGGCCTGCTCCGGCCGCAGGGGCGGCTGCTGGTGCAGCAGATGTCCCGCGGCGCGAACGCCCCCGGCGGCGGCGCCTTCATCGAGACGTACATCGCCCCCGACATGCACATGCGCCCGGTCGGCCGCACCGTCGACCTGCTGGAGGGCGCCGGCCTGGAGGTCCGGCACGTCGAGGCGATGCGCGAGCACTACGCCCGCACCATCGACGCCTGGTACGACACGCTCCGCGAACGGCGGGCCGACTTCACCGGCCTGGTCGGCGAGCGGACCGTCCGGCTCTGGCAGCTGTACACGGCGGGCAGCTCGCTGGCCTTCGCCGAACGGCGGATGGGCGTCGACCAGATCCTCGCCGTCCGCCCGGCCGGCGGCGGGGCGAGCGGCGCACCCGCCACGCCCGCCCCCTGGTACGGGGCGGCCACATGAACGGTGCAGCCTTCGCGGTGAACCTCGCGGCCACGGCCGGCGCCGCGCTCGCCGTCCTGCTGGCCGCCCTCGCGGTCGGCCTGCGCACCGGCCGGCACCGCACCGTGGACGTCGCCTGGGGCCTCGCCTTCACCGCCGTCGCCCTCACCGGGTACGGCCTCTCCGCCGGGCACGGCGACGACGGGCGGCGGCTGCTCGCCACCGTCCTCACCGCGGTGTGGGGCGTCCGGCTGTCCGTCCACATCGCCCTGCGGGCCCGCGGCACCGGCGAGGACCCGCGCTACGAACGGATGCTCGCCCGGAAGCCGCCCGGCCGCGCCCGCACCCTGTACGCGGTACGCACGGTGTACCTGCTGCAGGCCGCACTGGTCTGGTTCGTGTCACTGCCCGTGCAGGCCGCCCAGTACCTGCCCGACCCGCCCGGCCCGCTCGCCTGGGCGGGCACCGCGGTCTGGGCCGTCGGCCTGTTCTTCGAGGCCGTCGGCGACCGGCAGCTGACCCGCTTCAAGGCCGACCCGGCCAACCGCGGCCGGATCATGGACCGCGGCCTGTGGCGCTACACCCGGCACCCCAACTACTTCGGGGACGCCTGCGTCTGGTGGGGCCTGTTCCTGCTCGCCGCGGACGCACCGATCGGCTGGGCCTTCGTCGCGAGCCCGCTGCTGATGACCTGGCTGCTGGCCTTCGGCAGCGGCAAACCCCTGCTGGAACGCCGGATGAGCTCCGGCAGGCCCGGATGGGACGCCTACGCCGCCAGGACCAGCGGCTTCGTCCCGCTGCCGCCCCGCCGCTGACGCACCGTCGACCACCCGGCCGCCGCCGGCCGTCGACCGACGTGCCGCCGGGCGGGCGCCGATGCGGGCGCCCGCCCGGTCCTTCAGCAACCTCGATCAACAACCGGATCCGAAACGCCCCGACCGCCTGAACGCGGCCGCCGAGCCCAGGGCGGCCGCTCCGGCGAGCGGGGCCGCCGCGGGATTCCCCGCAACGGCCCACCGGGCGAGTCCGGCCGCCGCCGCAAGCGCGGTGACCACCGCGGTGGGTACTCGCGGACCCCGGAGCAGCAGGCCCGCCCGGCCGCGCCCGCTGCGCAGCCTTCGGTCGAGCCCCGGATCCTCGAGGCGGGCCTGCTCTTCGATGTCGGCGAGGACCGATCGCTCCCACGGGGTCATGGCGACGGCTGCCATGGCGATCGACCTCCTTCCCGCGCCGGGTTCTGCACCCGGCCCCTCCACCGTGCGACCGCCGGCCCCGTCCGGCAGCCCGCACCGCCTGTGCAGCGCTTCGCGGCGTGTCCTGCCCCGGGCGGGTGCGGCACCGGACTACCGTGCCCAGCGTGGACACCCCGACCGACCTGTCGGCCCCCCTCGCCGAGGCGAGCATCACCACCGGGGGAGTCGCCCGCAGACTCGGCGTCTCGCCGACCACCGTCCGCTCCTGGGAGCGCCGCTACGGCATCGGCCCGTCCGGCCACGAGGCGGGCCGGCACCGCCGCTGGACCCCGCAGGACGTGGCCGTCCTGGAGGCGATGTGCCGCCTCACCGCCCGGGGCGTGCCGCCCGCCGAGGCCGCCCGCCTCGCCCGCGGCGGAGCCCTCGCCCGGCTGCCCCAGGGCCGTGCCGAGACCGGTGAACCCCGCGAGTCCGGCGGCGGCCGGACCCTCCCGCTCGGCACCGTCCGCCCGGAGTGCCGCGGGCTCGGGCGCGCCGCCGTCCGCCTCGACGCACCCGTGGTCGAGCGGCTGCTCGACGTGGCGGTGGCCGACCTCGGCCTGGTGACCGCCTGGGACGAGGTCATGATGCCCGCGCTGCGCGCCGTCGGCCGCAAGTGGGCGGTGGAGGGCGAGCGGTACGTCGAGGTCGAGCACCTGCTCTCCTGGCACGTCTCCGGCGCCCTGCGGAGGATCACCCGCTGCATCGACCCGCCGGCGCCGGTCGCGCCCGTCCTGCTGGCCGGCATGCCGCGGGAGCTGCACTCGCTGCCGCTGGAGGCCGTCGCGGCCGCCCTCTCCGGCCGGGGCATCCCGTTCCGGATGTTCGGCCCGGCCGTGCCGCCGGCCGCCCTGGTCGAGTCCGTCCGGCGGATCGGGCCGTCCGCGGCGCTGCTCTGGTCGCAGTCCCGGGACACCGCCGACACCCGCCTCGCCCGGCTGGCCGCCGCCACCGCCTGGGGCCCCCGCGGTGCCCGGGCCCGCCCCGCCGTCCTCCTCGGCGGCCCCGGCTGGTCCGGCGCCGGCCGCATCCCCGGCACCCTCCGCCCCCGCCGCCTCACCGAGAGCCTCGTCCACCTGGAAACCCTGGCAGCCCCCTGAGGCCCCGCTCCCCGGCGCGGCGGCGGCCCCCTCACCGACCGGCGTCGGCCAGCACCTCGCGGGCGGCCCGCGTCCCCGACGCCAGTGCCCCCTGCACCGATCCCGTGCCGCGGTGGTCCCCGCAGACGTAGCGGCCGCCGCCGAGCCGGGTCGGCCGGGTCAGCGGGTGCGGGGCGGGCATCGCGGGCAGTGCGTACGGGATGCGGTAGTCCGTCAGGTGCTCCCAGCCGCCGGTGTCCGTCTCGTACAGCTCGGCCAGCCGGGCCTGCACCTGCGGTTCGTCCGCGTCGGCGCCCAGCACGGACGTCGAGACCAGCGCCCGCCCGTCGCCCGCGTACCCGGGCACCGCCTCGGAGAGCACCACCGTGTTCAGCACCCGTCCGTGTCGACCAGCAGGGTCGGCTCGGCGAGCGGGGAGCGCGGCGCCGCGTGGTAGAGCGTGGTCACCGACCGGGCGGGCGGCACCGCCAGCCCGGGCAGCAGCCGGGCCGCCTCGGGTGCCTCGGTGGCCACCACCACCCGCTCCGCGGCCACCTCCGTACCGGTCACCAGCCGGACACCCCCGTCCGCCACCTCCGCGACCGGGGAGCCGAGCGTCACCGTGCCCGGCGGGAGCCCGGCCGCGAGCTGTTCCGGCACGGCCCCGATCCCGGCCTCCGGCAGGCAGAGGGTGCCGCGCAGCATGCTCCGCCACACCAGGTGGAACACCCGGCCGGAGGTCTCCAGCCGGTGGTCCAGGAACACCCCGGAGAGGAAGGGCCGCAGCACGGCGTCCACCGTTTCCGGCGACAGGCCGGCCGCCGCCAGGGCGCGGTGCGTCGGCTCGTCGCGGCCGCGGCGCAGCAGCGCGGCGGGCAGCACCATGTCGCGGGCGCTCAGCAGTCCGAGTGCCACGGTGTCCCGGAACGGTGCCAGCCGGCCCGGCAGCAGGTCGGCGGCCTCGCCGGGCCGCCGCGTCGGATCGACCAGCCGGCGGCGCCCGTGGCGTCCGGCCAGCAGGAACCCCGGGGTCAGCGGGTGCAGCCGCAGCGCATTGAGGTCGATCCGCCGCCTCACCTGCGGGTACGCGGTGTTGAACACCTGGAAGCCGCGGTCCAGCCGGAAGCCGCGCACCGTGTGGGTGCGCATCCGGCCGCCCACGCCGTCCGAGGCCTCCAGCACCCGCACCCGCAGGCCGCCCGCCACCAGATCGTGCGCGCACGCCAGCCCCGCGAGCCCGGCCCCGACCACCACCACGTCCACCGACGGCCCCATGCCGCCACCTCGCCGTACGGCCTCCGTACGGCCTCCGTACGGCCCACACGGGGGTCGGCCGCACCCCGCCCGCGGGTACACCTCACACGCCCGACCCCGTACGCCCCTGCCCGCCGAACCTCCGGAGCCCGCTCGTGAACCGCAGACTGCTCAGACTCACCGGCGCCGCCACCGCCCTCTACGGCGTGGCGGTCATCCGCCGTCCCGGCCTGCTCGCCCGCCCGTCCGGGCTCACCGCGCCGGACGGCACCGTCCCCGCCGCGGTCGAGGCCTGCCTCCGCCCGCTCGCTCTGCGCGACGCGGCCTGCGGGCTGGCGATGCTCCTGGCCCCGGACGACAGCAGCCTCCGCACCGCCGCCCTGCTGAGGATCGCCGCAGACTTCGGCGATGCCGTCCTGCTGTCCGGTGCCCTGCCGGCCCGGCGGCACCGGGCGATGGCCCTGACGGTCTCGCTCGGCTGGGGTGCACTGTCGGTGGCCGGCCTGCTGCAGCCCGCCGCGGACCGGGCCGGCAGGCGCTGCGCGAACGGTGCGAGTGGCCCGGAAGGAGCTTCGGGCGCAGGATGACAGGACCCCCTCGAACGTCCGGCGGACCGAGCCGGCGGTAGGTGTACGGGCCCGGGCTGCGGATGCCCCGGGCCCGTTCCGCACGCCCGACCACCGGTGCGCAGTCCAACCGTCCCCTGCGGGTGTCGCATGGTGCAGGCCCTTCGGGAGGAACGGCGCGGCAGCCCGGCGGCCGGCGGCCCGCCGCCGGCCGCCGGGCCCTGCGGCGAGTCTGGTGGCCGGCCCCCACCCCTGCCAGGTGCAGCGTTTGCGCAGCGTTGTCGACCACTCCCCGTCGGTACGCGACCGGGCCGCCCGGAGCCCACCGGGGGCGTAAACGAACGATGCCGTTCGTGAAGGGCCCGTGGAGCTTCGGGGGCCGTCCGGCGAGGATCGGGCACCCGGGGTCTGAGCGCCGGACGCCCGGGCATGCGAGCCGCCGACGCACCCACGGAAGGAATGGCCATGGCAGTGATGAGTGAAGGGTCGACGATCGCGCCCGGAGCGACCGCGGCGGGCGCGAGCTCCGAGGACGTCGCCCGGGCGCAGGCGCAGCCGGTCCGGCGGATGGTCGAGGACCCGTCGGCGGTCGCACCCGCCGACGCCAAGGTCCTCTCGGCGGCCCTGTTCGAGCGGCTGCGGACCCTCGAGGAGGGCACCCCCGAGTACTCCTACGTCCGCGGCACGCTGGTCGAGCTCAACCTCTCCCTCGTCCGGTACGTCGCCCGGCGCTTCCGGCAGAGCGGCGAACCGATGGACGACATCGTGCAGGTCGGCACGGTCGGCCTGATCAAGGCGATCGACCGGTTCGACCCGGACCGCGGCCTGGAGTTCGTCACCCTCGCGGTGCCGACGGTCGTCGGCGAGATCAAGCGGTTCTTCCGGGACTCCACCTGGGCCGTCCACGTGCCGCGCCGGCTCCAGGAGCTGCGGCTCGCCCTCGCCAAGGCCGGCGACCAGCTGGAGCAGGAGCTCGGCCGCCCGGCCACCGTCGCCGAACTCGCCGCCCACCTCGACCTCACCGAGGACGAGGTCCTCGAAGGCATGATCGCCCGCAACGCCCACACCGCGGGCTCGCTCGACCTCGGCACCGACGGCGAGGACGGCGACGGCTCCCTGCTGCAGCGCCTCGGCCGCCACGACCCCGGAATGGAGAAGGTCGAGAACCTGGAGGCGCTCAAGCCCCTGGTCGCCGCCCTCTCCGAACGGGACCGCGCCATCCTGCACATGCGCTTCGTCGCCGAGATGACCCAGGCCGACATCGGCGCCCGCCTCGGCGTCTCCCAGATGCAGGTCTCCCGGCTGCTGGCCCGCATCCTCGGCTCCCTGCGGGAGGGCATGCTCGGCGCCGGAGCCTGAACCCCGGCAGGAAGGCGCGGACGTGCCCCGCGCGCGCAGGCGCTCCCCGGCCGACAGCCGGGGAGCGCCCGCGTGCCCGGAACCGGCCGCCTCAGAAGATCCGCCGGAGGAACTCCTCCGGCGTGTGCGGCCAGTCCACGAACGCCGACTCGCAACCGGCCGGCACCGCCCGGTACGTGCTGTCCAGGAACGCCCCGACCTCCGCCGAGCCCAGCCGCACGGCCGAACCGGCACCCGGGCAGCGCCACTCCAGCACCAGCCCGTCCGCGTCGTCCGGCCGGACGCACAGGTCGCCGTCGCCCGCCCGCCCGTACCGGCCCTCCGCCAGCAGGTCGCGGCCGACCGTCCACTGCGGGCCGTCCTCCACCGCGCCGCCGTCCTCCACCACCAGCGTGTCCGTCAGCCGCGCCGGCCCCGGGAAGCACAGCCCGACGGCGTACGGGTCGTCCGTCCGGTAGCGCAGCACCACCCGGACCCGGCGCGGTCGCGGCCCGCCGATCCGCGCGGTCGTGTGCCGTTCGATCGTCTCCACCATGCTGCGTCCCTCCGCTCCGTGCGACCCGGGCCCTGCCCGTCCCCGGGCGCCTGCCCCGGCGTCAGGCGTCCATGCGGCCGGTGCCGCAGCCGGATTCCGACGGACGGTCACACCGGCCGCTCCGCCGCAGGTTTGCCGCCCCGGCCAGCGGCAAGGCGGCACCGCCGAAGGCGGGGCGCCCCTGAAGGACCCGCCCGAACTCCGATCCGAGGAGAACCATGACCACCGACCGTCCCGACGGGACCGTTCCGTTCCCGCGTCAGCCCGACGCCTCCTCGCCGCGGGCCAACGCCTCCGCGGCGGACCTCGCCGCGCCCGCCGCCCCGGCCCGGGAGGCCCTCGGCAACTGGCTCGACCCGCAGCAGGTCGAGACCGTCTCCGCCGAGTGGGAGGCCGTCCAGGCCGGCTTCGTGGACGACCCGGCCGAGGCCGTGCGCCGCGCCGACGAACTCGTCGCGCGCGCAGCCGACCTGGTCGCCGAAGCCGTCCGCCGGCGCCGCGAAGGCCTGCGCGCCGAGCCCGGATCACCCACCGGAACCCGCACCGGCACCGAGGAACTGCGGCTCGCCCTGCGCGACTACCGCACCGTCCTGGACCGCCTCCTGGCGTCCTGAACCGCCCGAAGACCCCAACGACGGGAGGACCATGTCCGTGTGGACCGCTCTGCGGCCCGTTGCCGTCGCCGCGGCGGCACTGCTCGCGATCGCCCTGCTGGACCGCGCCGTCCTGCTGATCGCCCGGCGCCCGTCCGCGGGCCCGCTCCGCACCCTGCTGCAACCCTGCCGGGTGCCCGCCCTGCTCACCCTCGGCGCCCTGCTCGTGCTCGCGGCCGAGCCCGCCGCCGGCCTGCCGGAAGCCGCCCGGGGCCCGCTGCGGCACGGCCTCGTACTGCTCGTCCTGGCCGCCGGCGCCTGGCTGCTCGCCCGCGTGGTCGCCCTGCTCATCGACACCTCGCTCGCCCGGTACGCCACCGAACGGCGCGACCCGGCCCGGATCCGCCGCGTCCGCACCCAGACCGGCATGCTGCGCCGCCTCTCCGGCGCGGGCATCGCCGTGGTGGCGCTCGCCGCCGCGCTGATGACCTTTCCGGCGGTGCGGTCGGTCGGTGCCAGCCTGCTCGCCTCCGCGGGCATCCTCGGCCTGGTCGTCGGCGTCGCCGCGCAGAGCACCCTCGCCAACCTGTTCGCCGGTGTCCAGCTGGCCTTCGGCGACATGGTGCGGCTCGGCGACGAGGTGGTCGTCTCGGGGGACTGGGGCACCGTGGAGGAGATCACCCTGACCTACGTCGTCATCGCGACCTGGGACCAGCGCCGCATCGTGATGCCGGTGTCGTACTTCGTCGGGAAGCCCTTCGAGAACTGGTCCCGGCGCGACCCGGCCATCACCGGCACCGCCCTGCTCCACCTCGACCACCGCACACCCGTCGCCGAACTCCGCACCGAGTTCGAGCGGTTGCTCAAGGAGTGCGCGTGGTGGGACGGCACCGGCAGCGCCCTGCAGGTCGTCGACACCACGCCCACGACCATCGTGGTGCGCGCCCTGATGACCGCCCGCAACGCCTCCGACGCCTTCGAACTCCGCTGCTGGATCAGGGAACAGCTGATCGGCTACCTCCGCGAACACCACCCCGAGGCCCTGCCGAGACTCGCTTTCGACCGCACCGACGACCTGCCCGCCGCCTCCGGTAGCTGACGGTAACCCAGGTGCCCGCCGTCCGGCCGGACATGCACTCCGCCCCCGGGGGTAGACGCGGGAGCGGCCCGCCGTCCGGGCGGACCGCAGCGACGACGGAGGAGACCCCATGGGCATCGGCGGATGCATCATCCTGTTCGCGATCGGCGCCATCCTCACCTTCGCGGTGGACTGGCACCTCTCCGGTGTCGACCTCGACACCGTCGGCATCGTGCTGATGGCGGCCGGCCTGCTCGGACTGGTCGTGTACGCGAGGGCCCTGCGCCGCCGGACGGTCGCCGGCCGCCCGGCCGAACAGGTCGTCGAGGAACGCCGCTACTACGACGGGCTGTGAGGAGCAGCCCGTCCGGGAGGAGCACCGATGGACACCGAGGACCGTCCCGGCGGACGGGACGACCGCAGCAGGCGCTGGCAGTACCGGGCCGCCTGCCGCGGGCAGGACACCGCACTGTTCTTCCACCCGGCCGGCGAGCGCGGCGAGCCGCACCAGGACCGCGTCGAGGCCGCCAAGCGGGTCTGCACCCGCTGCCCCGTCCGCGGCCAGTGCCTGGAGTACGCGCTCACCGCCGACGAGCGGTACGGCATCTGGGGCGGGCTCACCGAGGACGAGCGCCGCGCCCTGCGCGCCCGGACCCGGCGCCGCGGCCGGCCCGCCGCCTCCGGGCCGCCCCGCCGGGGCTGATCCCGGAACGGGGCGCATGGCCCGGCCGACCCGGGGCAGACGGACCCCCGCACGCAGGCGGACCGAAGCAGACGGAAGGAGAGGGAGAGCGATGACGATCCTCTGGGCACTGGTGGCGGGCCTGGTCGTGGGACTGCTCGCGAGGCTGGTCCTGCCGGGCCGTCAGCCCGTGCCGCTGTGGCTGACCGTCCTGCTGGGCCTGGCCGGCGCACTGGTCGGCAACGCCCTGGCCTCGTACCTGGGTGTACGGCACACCGGCGGCATCGACTGGCTGCGCCACCTGCTGCAGGTGGGCGTCGCCGCGGTGCTGATCGCCGCGGCCTCCCCGGTGTACGCCGGACGCCGCCGCTGACCGCGCCGACCGACGGCCGCCACCGCCGGGTACAGCACACCCGGCACAGACCGAGAACCGCACACGACCGCAGGGAGAGGACGATGAACGAGCAGCTGTGGAACCACCACCCCGACCACGTCTCCGACCAGGACCTCACCGGCTACACGGTGCAGGCCACGGACGGCCGCATCGGCAAGGTCGACCGGCACTCCGCCGAGGTCGACGCCGCCTACCTGGTGGTCGACACCGGCCCCTGGATCTTCGGTCGGCAGGTCCTGCTGCCCGCCGGCACGATCCTGCGGATCGACCACGAGGAGAGGACCGTGCTGGTCGACCGGCCGAAGGACGAGATCAAGGGCGCGCCGGAGTTCGTCGGCGAGCACGGGGCCGTGCCCGCCGACCACCTCAGCGCCCTCGGCAGCTACTACCGCCCGATGATCTGACGGCCCGCCGGCGGCCGGCACCCGCCCCGGCACTCCCGGGGTTCGGGTGCGGCCGCCACCGGGTACGGTGCCAGGGACGGCCGGCCGGGCGCCGGGCCGTCGGGCGTGGAGAAGTGACGGATCGGCGGCCGCGCCGAGGACGGCCGCCAGCGGAGGGCACAGGACATGGGCAGCGGTGAGCTGGGTACGGGGACGACGACCGGCCGGTCCACGGGAGCCGCGGCGCCTGCGCTGCGGACGGCTTCCGGCCCGGACGGTGCGCTGGTGTGTTCCCTGACCGGCGACCTCGACCTGGACGGCCTCCCCGGCGTGGAGGGCCCGCTGCGCGGGCTCCTGGCGGACGCCGCGCCACCGGGCGTGTTCTGCCTCGACCTCTCCGCCGTGGGATTCTGCGACTCGACGGGCCTCAACCTCCTGCTCCGGCTGCGGCTGGACGCCGAGGAGTCGGGGGTCTCGCTCGTCCTGGCGCAGCCCGGCCCGCAGCTCAGCCGGCTGTTCGAACTGACCGGCACGGGAGCGGTGTTCCGGGTCTTCGAGACGGTGGGGGAGGCGTGCGCAGCCGGGTGAGGACGGCTCCGGGCCGCCCCGGCGACAAGACCCCGGACGAGGGCGTCCCGGGGAAGTGCCGGAAATCCATGGGTGAGGACATGAGCAGCAGTTCGCAGACCGCCGAAGGGCCCGTGCTGGGCCAGCGCCGCCGGTACGTCTTCGGACCCGGCGGGCAGGTCGGGTCGGGCCGGGAGTTCGCCGCCAAGGTGCTCCTGGACTGGGGCCTGGCCTGCGACGAACTGCTGGACGAGGACGTCCGGCTGATCGTGTCGGAGCTGGTCTCCAACGCCTGCCTGCACGGCGGCGGACCGCGCGAGCTCGTCCTCGTCCTCAACGACCGCTCGGTGCGGATCGAGGTCCTCGACGCCGGCGACGGCGTGCCCGAGCCGCGCAGCCCGCACAGCTCCTCCCGCCCCGGCGGCCACGGCCTGCACATCGTCGGTCGGCTGAGCACCGCCTGGGGCGTGCTGCGCGCCCCCGGCGCGAAAGCGGTCTGGGCCGAGGTGGCGCTGCCCGCCGCGGCCGGCGGGCCCTCCGGCACGGCCTGACCCGGCACCCGCACGGGGCCGTCTGCCGGTCGGCGACCGGGGTGCATGCGCAGACCGGGGTGCATGCGCAGGCGGATAGGGGGCAGACGGGCCGCCGACCGCTTCGGACGTCCCCAGGGAGTCGACCGTGATCATCGCGCAGGCCGGTGCAGCATCCATCCCCGCCCCCGTCCCCGGCGTCGTGCCGCTGGTCCTGCGGTACGACTCCGAGGACCCGTTCGCGGTGGTGCTGGAGTTCCCCGACCCGCCGGCCGACGGAGAGATGTCCGGCGGCGAGCCGATCAGCTGGTGCGTCTCCCGGGAACTGCTGCGGCGCGGTCTGGACGGCCCGGCCGGTGACGGCGACTTCCGGCTGGCACCGGTCGACGGCGGACTCACCCAGCTGGAGTTCCACAACCGCAACGGCGTGGCCCTCGTCCAGGTCGCCACCGGCGACCTCGCCACCTTCCTCGCCGACACCGACCAGGTGGTGCGGCCCGGCGAGGAGCACCGGCACGTGCACTGGCCCGACACCGTCGAGGCCTTCCTGCGGATGTCGGACTGACGGCCGCCGCCCGGGCCCGGTGCATGGAACGTCCACGGCGGGGCAGACGCGTCCCCGTGACCCCCGGCGGACCGCCCGCCGGACGAAGGGAGTGGTCATGAGCGGCACCAAGAAGGTGGAGAACGTCGCCCAGAAGGCCAAGGGCAAGGCGGAGGAAACCACGGGCAAGGCCGTCGGCAACGAGCGGCTCACCGCGAAGGGCAAGATCGACCAGGCCACCGCCGACGCCAAGCAGGCGGGCGAGAAGGCGAAGGACGCCCTCAAGCACTGACCGACGGGGCCTGTGGCGTCTTCGGATCCGGGCCACGGGTCACCCAGGGGCGTGCGGGACACCCGCACGCCCCTCAGTGGTGCCCGGGTGCTGTTCGGGCCCGCGGTGGCGCGGCCCGTCACCAGCGGCCCGTCACCAGCCGGCCGTGCCCGGACCGCCCTTGAACGGCCCGCGGAGGTCCGAGGTGATCCAGCCGCCGTAGAAGTCACCCTCCTGCGGGACCACCACCTCGCCGTCCACCGTGCAGCGGTCCACCCGGGACGGGTAGAACGCCAGGTGGCCCCGGAGCGCCTCGTAGCCGGGCGCGGGCTCCGGATAGCTCCACACCGCGTTCTCGCTGCGCACCTCCCCGACGACCAGGTCGAAGTGGACGGCCGCGCCCTTCCACTCGCACCACGTACGGTGCCAGGACGGCACCAGCACCCCGGCGGCCACCGCCGACGACGGCAGGTAGTACACCGGCGGGTGGCTGGTCTCCAGCACCCGCAGCGCCTCCTTCGTGTCGGCCAGCAGCAGCCCCCGGAACTCCACCGTCACCCGGCGGCGTGACCGCTCGACCCGGGGCGGACGGGGGTAGTCCCACACCGACTCCGTCCCGTCATCGGTCGCCATGGCTCGCCTCCCTCCTCTCGCGGGGGCCCGCGCTCACCCCTGGAACATTCGTAGCCGCCCCACCCCCCGGACTGGTCCGTGCTTCGGATGCGTCCGGCGTTCAAGACTTGTCCGGACCGGCCTCTGCAAGCTCCTTGTCGCGGCGGCGCAGCCGCGGCACGCTGGGGAGGACGGGAGGTGTCGCGATGGCCCGT
Organism: Kitasatospora sp. NPDC051914; assembly: GCF_040680995.1. Lineage (NCBI taxonomy): Bacteria > Bacillati > Actinomycetota > Actinomycetes > Kitasatosporales > Streptomycetaceae > Kitasatospora > Kitasatospora sp. NPDC051914. The sequence goes on along the minus strand of NZ_JBFAXX010000092.1, from coordinate 3,102 downwards.
GGTGAACCCGGAGGGGACCTCCGCGTGCCCGCCGACGGCCTGTTCGGCCCCGGCACCGTGTCCTGGCGGGTGCACGCGGACCCGTCCATGCTGCTCGGCGGCCTGCGGGCCCTGCTGCTGCAGGCGCTGCACCCCCGCGCGATGGCCGGCGTCGCCCAGCACTCCAGCTTCCAGGAGGACCCGTGGGGGCGGCTCTACCGCACGGCGTTCTTCATCGGCGCGGTCACCTACGGCACCGGCGACGAGGTCCGGGAGGCGGTGGGGCGGGTGCGCCGGGTGCACGAGCACGTCCGCGGCACCGACCCGGCCACCGGGAGGCCGTACCGCGCCGACGATCCCGACCTGCTGGTCTGGGTGCACTCCTGCGAGGTCGGCTCCTTCCTGGACGTGGTCCGGCGCGCGGGGCTGCACCTCACCCCGGCCGAGGCGGACGCCTACCTGCGGGAACAGACCGCGGTCGCCCGACTGGTCGGGGTGCCCCCGGACGTCCCGGTGCCGGACTCCAGGGCAGCACTCGACCGCTACTTCACCGCGGTGCGGCCCGAACTGATGGTCACCCCGGCGGCCCGGGAGGCGGTGCGGTTCGCCTTCCTGCCGCCGCTGCACGGACGGGCGGCGCTGGCCACCCCCGCATGGGCCGGGCTGGTCGGCCTGTCCCTCGCACTGCTGCCCGGCTGGGCCCGCCGCATGTACGGCCTGCCGGGGTGGTGGGTCACCGACCTGGCCGCCGGGCTGGAGGCCAGGGCCCTGCGCACGGCAGCCCTCCGCCTGCCCCGCACCTGGCGGGAGGGCCCGCACCTGGTGGCAGCCCGCGAACGCCACGGCCTGGCGGAGGCGTCCCGCGGCTGAGCAGGACGGTGCGGACGGAGGCGGCGGAGCACAGTCGGACGGCCGGGTCGGCGCCCCTCGGGTGGCCCCGATCTGCTGGCCGATCGGTCACGGTGTGTGACACGGACGGGCTCGCGTTCAAGTCTTGACACCGAGTCGGTCGAATGTGGCCGTTCGGTGGCGGTGTTGCGGTCACGGATCGTGTTGCGGCGAACCCGTTGACGCTCCCATTTGGCACGTCATAAGGTCGCGGCCCGTGGATGCCGGTCGGTGATCCGGACATGACGGCCCGATGCCGCCAGGTTCCGGTCCGCCGTCCCTCGCCGGACGGTCCACAGGGGATGCGAACTGTCATGCCCCGGTGCGGAGTTCACCGGGCCGGTGATTGTTCTGCCTTCCTTCGCGCCGTGCCGCCGACCCGCGGCTCCCGTCGGCGCGGTCCGGCGTCCCATGAGCAAACCCACTCAGCGAGGGATGTGCCGGTGACCCGTTTCTCCCGGCCGAGGGCCGTGGCCCTGGGCGTGGTCTGTGCAGTGCTGTTGTCCGGCTGCTCGTCGGGCGTGTTCGGCGCCGGGTCGTCGGTCACGGTCGTCATCGGCGTCGACGGCCCGCTCACCGGCAAGCTCGCCGACCTCGGGCTCGGCATCCGCAACTCGGCCGAGCTGGCGGTCGCCAAGGCCAATGCCAAGAACACCGTCCCGGGCGTGAAGTTCGTCCTCGACGCGAAGGACGACCAGGCCGACGAACAGGGCGCGCTCGCCAACGGCCAGGCGTTCGTCGCCGATCCGAGGGTCATCGGCGTGGTCGGCCCGCTGACCTCGTCCGGCGCCCTCGCGATGGCCCCGGTGCTGTCGGAGGCGGGCCTAGCCGTGATCTCCCCGTCCAACACCTCACCCGCGCTGACCTGGGGCGCCGATTACCGCGCCAACGGCAAGAAGCGCCAGTACGCCACCTACTACCGCACGGTCACCACCGACGCCGTGCAGGGCCCGCTGCTCGCCCGGTACGCGCGCAGCCGGCTGAAGGCCGAGCGGGCGGCCGTCGTCAGCGACACCAAGGCCTACGGCAACAACCTCGCCGCCGAGTTCGCGACGGCCTTCGAGGAGGTCGGCGGCAAGGTCGCCTTCCGGGCCACCGTGAAGGACGGCACCACGGACTTCTCCAAGCTGGCCTCGCAGATCGCCGCGGCCCGCCCCGACATCGTGTACTACGGCGGCGAGCACCCCGAGGGCGGACCGCTCTCCGCGGCACTCAAGGCCGCCGGCGTGAACGTGCCGATGGCCGGCGGCGACGGCCTGCACACCGACGGCTACATCAAGGCCGCCGGCGCCTCCTCCAACGGCGACCTCGCCAGCCAGCCCGGCATCTCGGTGGAGGGCCTCGCCTCCGCCTTCGGCTACCTCGAGGCCTACACCCAGGCCGGCCACAAGGAGGAACCGGGCCCGTTCGGCCCGTACGCCTACGACTCCACCTGGGCCCTGATCCAGGCGGTCGGCCGCGCCAAGCAGGCCGAGCCGGACGCCACCGGCGCGGAGCTCCGCAAGGCCGTGGCGGAGGCCCTCCAGCACGTGTCCTTCTTCGGAGTCACCGGCGACGTCTCCTTCGACGAGTACGGCGACACCCGCAACCAGGTGGCCTCGATCTACAAGGTCACCAAGGGCAGTTGGACCTCCATCGTCCCGTTCGGACGTCTCCGCGACTTCTGACCCCCGTACGAACGACCCAGTACGAACCACCCTGTGCGAACCACCCCGTACGAACGGGGCGGCGTACGCCGACACGGTGTCGGTGTACGCCGCCCTCGGGTGGTACGGGGTGCGGGTGGCCCGCGCGGCCACGGCGGTCACTTCGGGTCGTGGTTGAACTTCGAGGTCGACCAGAAGTGGCCGAGCACCGCGAGGCCCAGGCACCAGGCGACGGCGAGCCATCCGTTGTTCCCGATTCCGGTGCCGAGGAGCAGGCCGCGCAGGGTCTCGATGGCGGGTGTGAAGGGCTGGTACTCGGCGACCGGCTGGAACCAGCCCGGCATCGTGTCGACCGGGACGAACGTGCTGGAGAGGAGCGGCAGCAGGATCAGCGGCATCGCGTTGTTGCTCGCGGCCTCGGCGTTCGGGCTGACCAGGCCCATGCCGACGGCGATCCAGGTGAGCGACAGGGAGACCAGCGTCAGCAGTCCGAGCGCCGCCAGCCACTCCAGGGCGGTGGCGTCCTCGGAGCGGAAGCCGATGGCCACGGCGACGGCGCCGACCAGGACCACGCTGGCGACCGCCTGCA
>NZ_JBFAXX010000091.1:0-22389 GCF_040680995.1 Kitasatospora sp. NPDC051914 | reverse complement strand
GCCGCGTGCGAGTCCTCGGGCAACTGGGCGATCAACACCGGCAACGGCTTCTACGGCGGTCTGCAGTTCACCTCCAGCACGTGGGGCGCCTTCGGCGGCCACGCGTACGCCGCGAACGCGCACCAGGCGACCAAGGCGCAGCAGATCGCCGTCGCCGAGAAGGTCCTGGCCGCGCAGGGCCCCGGCGCCTGGCCGGTGTGCTCGGTCAAGGCCGGCCTGACCAAGTAGGACCCGCACCCGCACTGCTGCGAACGCCGCGGCCCCACACCCGGCCCGCCCCCGCACACCGCAACGGCCCGTTCCCCCACGAGGGGAACGGGCCGTCCGCACGCCTGCGTCCGGCCGCGCTCAGGCGTGCCGGGCGGCGAGCACCGGCCCGAGCTGGGTGCGGGAGCGGATGCCCAGGGTGGCGAAGATGTTCCGCAGGTGGTGCTCGACGGTGCGCGGGCTGAGCGAGAGCTGCCGGGCGATCTCGTTGTTGGTCGCGCCGTCGGCGGCCTTGCGGGCGATGTGCGCCTGCTGGGCGGTGAGCGCGCCGACGGGCGGCCGGACGGCGGGCCCGCCGTGGTCGGCGCCGGCGGCGCGCAGCTCGGTGCGGGCCTCCTCGGCCCACGGCCGGGCGCCGCAGTGCTCGAAGCCCTCAAGGGCCTCGCGCAGGTGGTGGCGGGCCTGGCCGGGGCGCCGTCGGCGGCGCAGGGCCTTGCCGAGCTGGAGCGCGGTGCGGGCCTGTTCGAGGACGGAGTCGGCGGCGGCGTGCAGCGTGAGCGCCTCGCGGTGCAGGTCGACGACGGTGTCCGGGGTGCCGCCGTCGGCCTCGGCGAGCAGGGCGCGGCAGCGGGCGGCGAGTGCCCGGGCGTGGTCGCCGGCGCCGCCGGACGCCCAGGCGGAGAACTCGCGGACGGCGGGCCGCGCCTCCTCGGTGCGGCCGGCCCGGACGCAGGCCTCCACCAGGCAGGGCACGGCGAGCAGCCGCAGCGCGAAGTGGCCCTGGGCGGGGCCGGGGGCGGTGAGGGCGAGCAGCCGGGTGGCGGCCCGGTCGTGCCGTCCTGCGGTGGCGTCGCGGCGGGCGAGCGCCCAGGCGGTGACGACCGTGGCGGTGGCCAGGCCGTGCGTGACGGCCCCCCGGACGAGGGCTGCCGCGGCCGCGGCGGGCAGCGGTCCGAGATCGAGGCGGGGCAGGCCGTCGAGGTGCGGGTCGGGCCCGTGGTGGGTGTCGGCGGTGAGCAGCAGTGCGGCCGGGCAGCGGGGGCCGAGCCGGCGGGCGGCCACGGCGAGGGCGGCCCGGGAGGGCTCGTCCCAGTGGTGCACGTCGTCGACGGCGAGCAGGACGGGCCGACGGGCGGTCAGGTCGCGCAGCAGGCCGAGCAGTCGGCCCGCGCGGGCGGCCGCCGGGGCCCCGGCGGGCTCGGCAGGTCCGGCGGTGAGTTCGGCTGCGGCGAGTTCGGCGGCGAGCAGGTCGAGGGCTGCGTACGGGAGGCCGGTCTCGGCGGGGTGCCCGTGGGCGGTGAGGGTGAGGGCGCCCGCGGCGGCCGCGGTGCGGACGGCCCGGTCGGCCGGCGCGGTGCGGCCGGCGCCGGGCGGGCCGCAGAGCAGCAGGACGCCGCCCCACCCCGGCGGCGGGGCGGGGCGTCCGCCGTACCCGGAGGGGTGCGCCGCGTCGCCCGGGTGCGGCGCGGCGCGGCGGGTACAAGGGAATGATGCGCGAACTGTGGACTCGGACGAGCGGCACCGTACGCCGGTGGATCGGGGACCCCACCGTCTCCCTGTACCTGCGGGCCACGGTGGCCGCCACGCTGTCGTACGTCGTCGCGCTGCAGGTCAGCGCCGAGCCGGCGCCGCTGACGGCGCCGCTGACCGCCCTGCTGATCGTCCAGGTCACCGTCTACTCCACGCTGAAGACCAGCATCCGCCGGGTCAACTCGGTGATCGTCGGTGTGCTCATCGCGATCGGCTTCAGCGCGGTGGTCGGGCTCTCCTGGTGGAGCCTCGCCCTGACCATCCTCGCCTCGCTGGTGGTGGGGCACTTCGTGCGCGTCGACGAGTTCGTCAACGAGGTCGCGATCAGCGCCATGCTGATCCTCGGCACCACCCAGCTGGCCTCGCAGGCCTGGGACCGGGTGCTGGAGACCCTCATCGGCGCCGGTGTCGGGCTCGCCTTCAACGTCGTCTTCGCGCCGCCGGTCTGGGTCGACACCGCCGGCGAGGCCGTCGAGGGCCTCGCCCGCCGCGCCCGCCACCTGCTGCTGGAGATCGCCGACGAACTCGGCGGCCCGGCCCCCGTCGAACAGGCCGCCGCCCGCCTGCACGAGGCCCGCCGCCTCGACCAGGCCATCGCCGACGTCGACGCCGCGATGCGCCAGGCCGAGGACAGCCTGCGGCTCAACCCCAGGGTCAGCGAGGGCCTGCTGTCGCGCATCGTGCTGCGCACCGGCCTGGACACGCTGGAGATCTGCGTGGTCGTCATCCGGGTGCTCACCCGCTCCCTCACCGACCTGGCCAAACGCCGCGACGGCGACCAGCGGCTCTTCCCCCAGGACGTCACGGTGGCGATGGAGGAGTTGCTCGGCCACGTCGGCGGCGCCCTGGTCAGCTTCGCGGTCCTCGTCACGACCCAGGTCAGCCGCAGCGCGGAGGAGGCCGAGGAGCGCCTCACCTCCGAGCTCGCCGCCGCCTGGAGCGTCCGCGAGAACGTGGCCCAGCTGCTGCTGCGGCACGTCCAGGAGGACCCGGAGGCCTGGCAGCTGTACGGCTCGGTGCTCGCCGAGATCGACCGGATGCTCGACGAACTCGCCCTGGAACACCGCTCCGGCCGCCTCATGGAAGAACTCGACCGCGCCTCGGCGGCCAACGCCGAACGCCTCGGCCGCCTCGGCCGTTTCGCCGGACTGCGCCGCCTCGTCCGCGGCGGACGGCTGCGCCGCGGCAAGACCTGATGGTCAGTCAGAAGTGTTCGACCGTCGCCTTTAGGTGCCCTTAGGGTTCCCTTCAGGCGCACCATCGGCGGCCACCTTGACAGGTATATACCAGTACGGTTGAGTCCTGGTCAGCCCCGCAGCGCGGCCCGCACCCACCGGTTCCCCGAGGCCTGCGCGCGGCGGTTCCCTCCCGTCCTCGACTCCGTGCGGCCCCCACCGCACGAAGGGGTGATCACGTGTCAAGGAAGCACCGTCTCCCGGTGAAGCGCCGCATCCTCGCGGCGGGCGCCGCGGCCGCGGCCGTGGCAGGCCTCGCGGTCGCGATACCCGGCATCGCCTCGGCAGGCACCTGCGCCGCCGCCTGGAACTCCTCCTCCGTCTACACCGGCGGCATGTCCGCCTCCTACGGCGGCCACAACTGGACCGCCAAGTGGTGGACCCAGGGCGAGACGCCCTCCACCGGCGGCTCCGGCGTCTGGGCCGACCAGGGCGGCTGCGGCGGCGGCGGTGGCAGCACCCCCACGCCCACCGGCAGCAGCTGTGACCACCCCGCCTGGGTGGCCGGCCGGACGTACACCACCGGCAGCATCGTCCGCTACACCGACGGCAAGCTGTACCGGGCCACGCACGACAACCCGGGCTACGACCCGGTGATCTCCACCTGGTACTGGGAGCCCTACGCCTGCTCCGGCGGCGGCAGCACCCCGACCCCGACCCAGACCTCGAACCCGGGCGGATTCCCGGTCAGCGAGGCGCAGTTCAACCAGATGTTCCCGAACCGGAACTCCTTCTACACCTACGCCGGCCTCAAGGCCGCGCTGGCCGCCTACCCGGCGTTCGCCAACACCGGCAGCGACACGGTGAAGAAGCAGGAGGCCGCCGCCTTCCTCGCCAACGTCAGCCACGAGACCGGCGGCCTGGTCCACGTGGTCGAGCAGAACACCGCCAACTACCCGCACTACTGCGACACCTCGCAGCCGTACGGCTGCCCGGCCGGCCAGGCCGCCTACTACGGCCGCGGCCCGATCCAGCTCAGCTGGAACTTCAACTACAAGGCGGCGGGCGACGCCCTCGGCATCGACCTGCTGCGCAACCCCAACCTGGTGCAGACCGACTCGTCCGTCGCCTGGAAGACCGGACTCTGGTACTGGAACACCCAGTCCGGCCCCGGCACCATGACGCCGCACAACGCGATGGTGAACGGCGCCGGCTTCGGCGAGACCATCCGCAGCATCAACGGCAGCCTGGAGTGCAACGGGCGCAACCCCGCCCAGGTGCAGAGCCGGATCAACTCGTACCAGAGCTTCACCCAGATCCTCGGCACCGTCCCGGGCAGCAACCTGAGCTGCTGACCCGCGCCGAGGCCGCCGGGCCCGCCGTCCCCCTCGGGCGGCGGGCCCGGCCGCACGCCCGGGGGCCCCCGGCCGGTGGGTGCACCCGTGACCCGGGCGGTCGGGCGGGTTCGCCGGGGAAGCCGGGCCGGGATGTGGTGAGGTGGAGAGGATGCCGCCGGCACCGCCGGCGGACGCTCCGGCCGGGAGGCCCCCGTGAAGACGCGCACCGCGACCGTCCTCGCCCTGCTGCCCGTGCTCTGCGCAGCCCTGGCCGGCTGCAGCTCCTCCTCCGCGCCGCCGAGCGGGTCCGCGACCACCGCGACCCCGGGCACGACGGCCTCCGGCGCGGCGACGGCCCCCGCACCTGCGGCGGCCACCGTCGCCGACGACCTGGACTCGCCCTGGGGCCTCGTCCGCCTCCCGGACGGCGCCCTGCTGGTCGGCTCCCGCGACACCGGGCGGATCGTCCGCATCGACCCCGGCTCCGGCGACCGCACCGACGTCGGCACCGTCCCCGGCGTGCGGCACGCCGGCGAGGGCGGCCTGCTCGGCCTCGCCCTCGGCCCCGACGGGGCGCTCTACGCGTACTACACCGGCACCGACGACAACCGCATCGTCCGCTTCACCTACGACACCTCCCGCCCGGTCGGCGCGCAGCTCACCGAGCCCGCCGTCGTCCTCACCGGCATCCCCAAGGGCAACAACCACAACGGCGGCCGGATCGCCTTCGGCCCCGACGGCATGCTCTACGTCGGCACCGGCGAGAGCGGCCGCCCCGCGCTCGCCCAGGACCGCTCCTCGCTCGGCGGCAAGATCCTCCGGATCACCCCCGAGGGTGCCCCCGCCCCCGGCAACCCCTTCCCCGGCTCGCCGGTCTGGTCGCTCGGCCACCGCAACGTGCAGGGCCTCGCCTGGGACGCCCAGGGGCGGCTGTGGGCCTCCGAGTTCGGCCAGAACACCTGGGACGAGCTGAACCTGATCCGCCCCGGCGCCAACTACGGCTGGCCGATCGTCGAGGGGCAGGCCGACCGCCCCGGCTTCACCGACCCCGTCGTCCAGTGGCGCCCCGCGGACGCCTCGCCCAGCGGCATCGCCTTCGCCGACGGCGCGATCTGGATGGCCGGCCTGCGCGGCCAGCGCCTCTGGCGGATCCCGCTCGACGGCGACCGCGCGGCGGGCGACCCCGTCGCCCACCTGGACCACGCCGACGGACGGCTGCGCACCGTGCTCGCCGAGCCCGACGGCACCCTGCTGGTCGTCACCAACAACACCGACGGCCGCGGCGACCCGCGCCCCGGCGACGACCGCGTCCTGCGCTACGACCCGAGCTGACGGGGCCGGCCCCTGCGCCGCGAGCGCCGCCCCCGCGCCCCGGCCTATCGTGGGCCCGTGGGCGCAGGCCCGGCGACCCGTACGCCTGCGGCCCCGGCAAGGAGGTGCGGCATGGCCGACCCGGGCAGGCCGCTGTGACCCCGCGGGGCGCCGTGACCCCGCAGCCGGCCGTTCGGACGGCGCGGCTGCCCGGCGGGTTGGTGCTCCCGTACGCCGAGCAGGGGCCGCCCTCGGCGCCGACGGTGGTGCTGGTGCACGCCGTCGCCGACTCCCGGCGGTCCTTCGAACCTCTGATGGCCGAGCTGCCGGGCGACCTGCACGTCCTCGCGCCGAGCCAGCGCGGGCACGGCGGTGCGAGCTGCCCGCCGGAGGGCTACCGGCCGGCGGACTTCGCGGCCGACCTGGCGGCGTTCTGGGACCTGCTCGGCATCGGGCGGGCCGTCCTCGTCGGCGCGTCCAGCTCGGGCTTCACCGTGCGGCGGTTCGCGGCGGACCACCCCGACCGCGTCCGCGGCCTGGTCTTCCTCGGCTCGCCCGCGCTGCTGTCCGACAAGCCCGGGGCCGCCGACCTCTGGGAGTCCGTCTCCCGCTTCACCGACCCGCTCGACCCGGCGGTGGTCCGCGGGATGCTGGAGTCGCTGCTCAGCCGGCCGCTGCCGCGGGACTTCCTCGACCTGATGGTGAGCGAGAGCCTCCGCGCCCCGGCACGGGTGTGGCGCGACACCTTCCGCGGCCTGCTCGACGAGACCGGGCCGGACGGGCTGGACGGCATCACCGCACCCGCCCTGGTGGTCTGGGGCGACCGGGACGGCATCCTGCCGCGGGCCGACCAGGAACGGCTGGCGGCCGCACTCCCGCACTCCGAGCTGCTCGTCCACGAGGGCTCCGGCCACGTCGTGTACTGGGAGGACCCCGCCCGCACCGCCGCCGACCTCGCCGCTTTCGTGTCCGCCTGCGGCGACCGTCCCTGACGGTCGGTCACATCGACCGGCGGGCCCGGGAAACCTGTGGCCACCGTGCGGGCCCGCGGCTAGCATCCGGCCCTGTGATCGACATCAACCACGTCATCGAGGACGCGCTCGCCAAGATCCGGGCCGGCTACGTCTTTCCCGAGAAGGCCGATGCCGTCGACGCCGCGATCCGGCGCCGACTGGCCGACGGCGAGTACACGGGCCTGGCCGGCCCCGAGCTGTGCGAGGCGGTGACCGCCCACCTCCAGGAGGCCTGCCCCGACAAGCACATGCGGCTGCTGTGGCGGGACGACCCGCAGCCGGTGGAGGGGGAGGAGAGCCCCGAGGAGGAGAAGGCCCGCTGGGCCGCCACCTACCGCGCCGAGGCCTACGGCATCCGGCGCGTCGAGCAGCTCGACGGCAACCTCGGCTACCTCGACCTGCGGTCCATACCGGACGCCGCGGAGGGCGGCCGCGCCTTCGCCGCCGCGATGGAACTCCTCGCGCACACCGAGGCGCTCCTCCTCGACCTGCGGAAGTGCCGCGGCGGCTCGCCCGACGGCGTGGCGCTGTGGTGCAGCTACCTCTTCCCGGACGGCGAGGTGCACCTGAACGACGTGTACGAACGCGCCACGGACTCCACCCGCCAGTTCTGGACCTCCGCCCACGTGCCCGGGCCGCGCTACGCGGACCGCCCGGTGTACGTGCTGACCAGCGCCTTCACCTTCTCCGGCGGCGAGGAGCTGGCCTACAACCTGAAGGTCAACGGGCGGGCGACGCTGGTCGGCGAGACCACCCGCGGCGGGGCGCACCCGACCGACCGGCTGCCGGTCACCCCGCACATCACGGTGACCGTGCCCGCCGCCCGCTCGATCAACCCGGTCACCGGCACCAACTGGGAGGGCGTCGGCGTCGTCCCGGACGTGGCCGTCCCCGCCGAGGAGGCGCTCGAGGAGGCGGTGGCCCTGGCACTGGGCCGGGAGCGGGTGGCGGCTGCCTCCTGACGGGGCGCCGGTTCAGAGACTGGCGTAGCGGAAGAGGTCGAAGTCCGCGCGGGTGGTGGTCGGGTGCGGTGCGGTGGCGTACAGGCCGACGTACGTGCCGGTGAAACCGCCCGCGTGCCGGCTGCTGAGGATGCGGCCGTCGACCGTGCCGAGGGCCGCCGCGGCGCCGTCGGCCGGGCCGCAGGCGAAGGTGTAGTCCTGGCCGCGGGCGGTGACGGCGAGGCGGACGGGCCCTGCGGGGAGCGGCCGTTCGGCGCGGACGGTGTCGCGGCCGCCCTCGCGCACGGTCAGCCGGGCGAGCCGGCCGCCCGCCGCGTCCCGGTCGACGAGCAGCCGGACGTGGTGGCCGGGGTCGTAGAAGGCCGCCAGGCCCGCCTGCTCGCCCGGGGCCGCCGGGTCGAAGTCGAGCAGCGCCTCGGCGGTGAAGTCCCGGTGCTGCTGGCGGCGGCCGACGAACGCCGGGGTGTCGTGTTCGGCCAGGGTCTGCGGGAGCAGCCGCAGCCGCAGGTGGCCCGGGCGTTCGGCGAGGCTGTGGAAGGCCGCCCGCGGTGTGCGCAGCAGGTTCCACTCCGGGCCGAGCGCGGGCGCGTCGAAGTGGTCGACGGGGTCGGCGGCCGGCCACGGGTGCGGAGGCAGGGCGACCCGGGTGGCCTCCTCCAGCCGTCCGCTGCCGGGGTTGAACACCGGCCAGCCGTCCTCCCAGGCGACCCGGGCGAGGAAGGTCTCCCGGCCGAGGTTGGCGTGCCCGCCGCCGCCGTACGGCCGGGAGGCGAGCAGCAGTGCGTACCAGTCGCCGGCCGGGGTGCGGACGAGGTCGGCGTGTCCGGCGCCGGTGACCGGGTGGCCCAGCCCGAGGTGGCGGTGGGTCAGCACCGGGTTGCGCGGGTTGTTCTCGTACGGCCCGGTCAGGCGGGTGCTGCGGGCGACCGTGACGGCGTGGTCGTGCTCGGTGCCGCCCTCGGCGACCACCAGGTGGTAGTACCCGCCGTGGCGGTACAGGTGCGGGCCCTCGGCCCAGCGGGCGCCGACCAGGGCTCCGCGGAAGAGCACGTGCTCCTCGCCGGTGAGGACGCCGCGGTCCAGGTCGACCGCGCGCAGCCAGATCTCCGTCCGCCCGTCCCGGTGGGTCTGACGGGTGCCCAGCAGGTGGGTCGAGCCGTCGTCGTCGACGAAGAGCGAGGGGTCGAAGCCGGGCGCCTCGGGCAGCCAGACCGGGTCGGACCAGCGGCCCGCCGGGTCGTCCGCGGTGAGCAGGAAGGTGCCGGAGCGGCGCACGCCGTCCACCAGGGTGCACACCAGCCGGAACCGGCCGCCGATGTGGTGCAGCGAGGCGGCGTACAGGCCGCCGGAGGGACGCACGCCGTCGAGCGCGAGCTGTTCGGGCCGGTCCACGGCGTGGCCGATCGGCCGCCAGTGCACCAGGTCCCGGCTGTGGTGCAGCGGCAGCCCGGGGAAGTACTCGAAGGAGGAGGTGACCAGGTAGTAGTCCTCGCCGACCCGGCAGACGGACGGGTCGGGGTGGAAGCCCGGCAGCACGGGGTTGCGGGCGTCCTGGTGGTGCGGCCGGGGAGTGTCCACAGGTGCGGCCATGAGCGTCCTCGTACGGAGTGCGGCGGCGTCGGCCCGTCCGCTTCGAAAAGTTTCGTTGCATCTGCCGATCGTGATCGATCGACCGTACGTGCCCCCTTCAGGTGCGTCAAGGCCCGCCGCCGCACGGCATGCAGGCCGTGCACGAGGGCCGAGCGTACGTTGGGAGCACGGACCCGGCGGGCCTGCCGGGCCGGCGCCCGAGGAGGCACCCCATGTCGAGTCCCGGAACCGCGAGCGGCGCGCCCGAGCAGGAGAAGCCCGGTCAGGAGCAGCTCGACCAGGAGAAGCAGGAGGCGTTCGCCGGCCGCATGGTCGACATCCTCAACGGGTCCGCCCTGGCCCTGCTGGTGAGCGTCGGCTACCAGGTCGGCCTGTTCGAGGCCATGGCCGGCTCCCCGCCCGCGACCAGCGCCGGCCTCGCCGAGGCGAGCGGGCTCGACGAGCGCTACGTCCGCGAATGGCTCGGCGGCATGGTCGTCGGCGGCATCGTGGAGTACGACCCGGCCGCCGGCACCTACACCCTGCCGCCCGAGCACGCCCCCTCGCTCACCGCCGCCGGAGGTCCCGACAACCTGGCGGGCATGATGCAGTACGTCGGGCTGATGGGCGGGGTGGAACAGCAGGTCGCCGAGTCCTTCCGCAAGGGCGGCGGCGTCCCCTACTCGGCCTACCCGCGCTTCCAGGCCCTCCAAGCCGAGGAGAGCGCCCGGGTGTACGACCTGGCGCTCGTCGACACCATCGTCCCGCTCGTCCCCGGTCTGTCCGAACGGCTGCGCAGCGGCATCGACGTGCTCGACGTGGGCACCGGCCGGGGCCACGCGCCGATCGTCCTCGCGGCCGCCTTCCCGGAGAGCCGCTTCCACGGCCTGGACCGCTCCGAGGAGGGCATCGCCTTCGGCCGCGGCGAGGCCGAACGCCGCGGCCTGCAGAACGTCGCGCTCGCCGTCGGCGACTCCACCGCGATCGGCGGGCAGTACGACCTGATCACCGCCTTCGACGTCATCCACGACCTCGCCGAACCCGGCCGGACCCTGGCCGCGATCGCCGCCGCCCTGCGCGACGACGGGACGTTCCTGATGGGCGACATCGCCGCCTCCAGCCGACTCGAGGAGAACATCGGCCACCCCTTCGGACCGGCGCTGTACTGCTTCTCGGTCTTCTACTGCATGACCACCTCGCTCAGCACCGGCGGTGCCGGCCTCGGCACCGTCTGGGGCGAGCAGACCGCCCGCCGGATGCTCGCCGAGGCGGGCTTCCGCGAGGTGGAGGTGCGGTCGGTCGAGGGCGACCCGGTGAACGTGTACTACGTGGCCCGCAAGGGATGAGGCCCGGGCGGGCCGTACGGGTGTCCCGAATCCGACCGTGTGGTGCGGCACAGCGGGGGGAGACGCACCGGCGGGGTCGGCGGTGACGGTCCGCCGGCTCCGGATGATGCACCGTCACTTCCCAGGAGGGGGCCCGCCGATGAACGCGTCCGTGCCGATGAACCCGCCCGTCCCGCCAGTGCCGCCGAACCTGTCCGTTCCCGAACTCGTGGCCGAGGCCGCCGAACTGCTGCGCGCCGCGGGAGCCACCTCCCGGCAGGGTGCCCGAGCCGGGCTGCTGCACACGGCCGAGGCCGCCGAGATCGTCGGAGCCCTCGCCGGGATCACCGCCCGCCTGCCCGAACTCCTGGACCGCGTCGAGGCGTTCCTGAGCAGCGAGCAGGCCGCCGGCCGGATCGCCCCCGGCGCCGCCGCCGGCGACGCCGCGTACGACGTCATCAGGTCGGCCCGCGACGCCCGCGAGCAGCTGTACGAGGCGAGCCGCACGGCCGCCCTGCTCGCCGAGTCCGTGGCCAGCGCCGCCGCCACCCTCGCTCCGCTGGGCGCACCCCGGACGGCCGGCGGGCCGACCGTGCCGCACGCCTGACCGCACCCGCGCCCCGCCCGACGCCGGGCAGTGTCGCCCGGGCAGAATGACCCGGTGAACGGGGACCCGACGAACGGCGACGCGAGCACCGCGGAGGGCCCGGCCGAGGCCAGGCCGGCGCCGACCGCGGGGCTGACCGGCGCCGAACTGCTGCGCTGGTACTGGACGCTGGACGAGCTCACCGCACTGGCACGCGAGACCGGTGTGCCCCGCGGCGGAGGCAAGGCGGCGCTCACCGAACGGCTCGCCGCCAAGCTCGACGGCCGACCGCTGCCGGCCGCCCCGGCACCGCGGCCCCGGCCGGGCCGGCAGCTCGCCGCCCCCGTCGACGGGGACACCGTCATCCCCGAGGGGCAGCGCTGCAGCCAGGTGCTGCGGGCCTGGTTCACCGAACGGATCGGCCCCGGCTTCCACTTCGACGCCGCGATGCGCTCCTTCGTCGCGGAGAACGCCGGCCGCACGCTCGCCGACGCCGTCCGGCACTGGCACGCCACCCGCGAGCAGGCGGCCGCCCCGCAGGAGGTGGGCGCGCAGTTCGAGTTCAACCGCTTCCTGCGCGCCTGGCACGCCGAGCACCCGGCCGGCACCCGCGCCGAGGCCGTCGAGGCCTGGCGCGGCCACCGGGCCCTTCCCCGCGAGACGCGCTGACCGGGCGCGGCCGGTCTCAGCCCCCGGCCGGGGACGTCCAGCCGGCGGCGACATGGCCGAGGCGGACGCGCTGCGGGTGGTCGCCGACCGGGGTGGAGGCGACCTTCCGGCCGGTGGCGAAGTCGATCGCGGTGATCCGGTCGGTGCCGCTCTCCGAGATGACGCAGGACGCGCCGTCCCCGCTGACGGTCGCCCAGTACGGCTTCGAGGCGGCGACGGGCTGACCGGCCTTCAGGGTGGCCCGGTCGACGACCGTCACGTAGTCGTCCATCGTCCCCGCGACGCAGAGCCGGGTGCCGTCGGGGCTCATCGCCAGGCCGTGGTGGCGGGAGTCGTTGACCCAGGTGGTGCGGTCCGGGTCGGTCGCCGGGTCGGCCGGCAGGTCGGTGACCCGGGTGATCCGGTCGGCCGCGACGTCGTACTCGAGGAGGCCGTTGAAGAAGGACACCTGGAAGTAGAGCATCGAGCCGTCCGGGCTGAAGGCGACCGGGCGGACGGCGTCGGAGAGGTCCTTGCGGCCGATCGCGTCCAGGCGGTCCCGCATGTCGATGGTCCGCACCTCGCGGAAGGTCTGCGCGTCGACCACGGTGATGTGCCGGTCGCCCTTCGTCCAGTCCAGCCAGGGCGCGTCCAGGGCGGTGGTGACCTCGCCGATCGCCATGTTCCAGATCCGGGTGCCGCCGTCGGTGAAGACGTTCTCGTGCGGCTTGTCGCCGGTGCGGAACGAGCCGACCTGGCGGCCCGTCCGGATGTCCAGCACGTGCACGGTGTTGGAGGTGGAGGCGGAGACCGCGACCCGGGTGCCGTCGGGGGAGAGCGCCATGTGGTCGGAGCGGTAACCGGACACCGGGAAGCGCCAGTTGATCCGGCCGGTGGCGAGGTCGATCGACACCACGTCGGCGAAGCTGGGGCGGGAGACCACCACCGCGGAGCCGTCCGGCGTGGAGTACATGTCGTCGACGAACTGGTCGTGGCCCTCGCCGGGGCCGAGCCTGACGCCCAGGAAGTAGGCGAGCTTCACCGGGTTGAGGTAGATCTCCGCGAGCCGCTGGCCCTTGTCCGGGACGACGTCGATCCGGCCGATCCGGGCGAGCGCGCCGGAGGACTCCACCACGTCGGCGGTGCCGTCCCAGTTGTTGCCGACGAAGAGCACCTCGCGCAGCCCGGACGCGCCCGCGGCGGCCGTCTGCGGTGCGGCCCCGGCGGTGGCCGGGCCGCCCGCCGCCAGGGCGAGGGCGGCGCAGACGGCGAGCAGCGCACGCCGGGGCAGGCTGCGGGAACGGGGGCGGCGGCGGACGGGGGAGAGGGCGGGCCGAACGGGTGCGGGCATCGTCGTTCCTTCCGGGAGCGGGCCGGGGCGGGGGCCGGCGGTGGCCGCCGGCGGCGGTGGTCCTGGAGGTCTGAAAACGTGCGCGTTCAGATTTGCTACTTGAAAGTAACGACGGCCGGGCGTCCCGACAAGACACCGGACACGGGAAACTGAGGCACCGTCGACGAAGGGGGCCAGGGTGGCAGGCAGGCTGAGGCAGCCGACCGGGCGGTACGGGGGCAGGTCCGCAGAGGAGCGGCAGGCCGAGCGCCGCCGCCGCTTCCTCGACGCCGGACTGCAGCTCTTCGGCGGCGAGCCCGGCTACCGCAACACCACCGTCGCCGCCCTCTGCGAGGCGGCCGGGCTGTCGAGCCGTCAGTTCTACGAGGAGTTCCGCACCCTGGAGGACGTGCTGGCCGCACTCCACCTCCAGGTCAACGACCGGGCCGAGGCGGCGGCTCTCGCCGCCCTCGCCACCGCCGGCGGCCTGCCGGTCGCCGAGCGCGCCGCCGCCGTCTTCGGCGCCTACGCCGCCGACGTCACCGGCGACCCGCGCCGACTGCGGATCACCTTCGTCGAGATCATCGGCATCAGCCCGCGACTCGAGGAACAGCGGCTGGCCCGCCGCGCCCGCTGGGTGGACCTGCTCTGCGCGGAGGCCGCGGCCGCCGTCGAGCGGGGGGAGGCCGCGCCGCGGGACTACCGGCTGGCCGCCGCAGCCTTCATCGGCGGGGTCAACGGCCTGCTCCACGACTGGGCCGAGGGCTGGGTGGACGCAACCCTCGACCAGGTGGTCGCCGAACTCGTCCGCATCCTCCTCGGCATCCTCGGCGACGGACGCCCCTAGATGATCGATTCCAAGGGGGCAGTGGTCATATGCGGTCAGTGAGCGCAGGACGGGCTGTCCTGTGTGGTCGTCGTGCCGGATCGCGGCGGTCATTGCGAGGATGCGTTGCATGACGCGGACGACGGCACCGCCGGGTGTGCGGCCTCGGCGCTGTTCGAGATCGAGTGGGCCCTTGAAGGTCTCGTTGACCGACTCGACGACCTGCCGCAACGGCTTGAACAGGGACGCCCCGGGCCGCTCCGGCTCGCCTCTGCGGGCCGGGCGCAGCAGCCGGATGTCCTGCCCGGCCAGCGAGCCAGGAACCGAGCGCGATGCGACGAGCAACTGAGGGCTGCCCCGGGCACGAGGAGCCACGGCCGCCTCGACACCGATGCTGTCGATCGTCTTGATCGCCTTGGCACTGAGCGTCACCGCCTGCCACGCCTCCTCGTGCCCGATCGCCTGTGGCATCTGCGGCTTTGCCCAGGGCGTCCGTCACCCACCTGCTGCGTTCGCACGCCGGAACGACCCGGCGAAGAATGGCCGTGTGCCGGCAATTCGACTACGGCAGGCTGCGCACAGCCGCTGTGCCGCCCGCCGAACGGGATGGTCCTTGTGACAACTTCGCCCTTCGGGTCCGGCGACCCGTTCTCCGATCTCTTCAACCGCTTCTTCGGCATGAGTCCGGCAGCCTCGCCGCCAGCCGTGCAGCGCGTGCCCATCGGGCGACTGCTCAGTGATTCCTCGCACGAGCTGCTGGCGGCGGCAGGCGGCCGGGCGGCCGAGGACGGGTCCGATCTCGACACCGTGCACCTGCTGTGGGCCGCCACGCAGGTGCCGGCCGCCCGGCAGGTGCTGGAGCAGGCGGGCGCTGATCCGGACCAGCTGGCTGCGGACCTGCAGGAGAACCTTCCCACCGGCACCGGAACCGGCGACCCCAGGCTCACACCAGCGGCGAAGCGCGCTCTGCTCGCCGCCCACGCCCACTCCCAGGCGACCGGTGCCTCGTACATCGGTCCGGAGCACATCCTCGCCGCATTGCTGGACGATTCCAGCCTCGCACGCACGCTGGGATCCGAGGGAGTCTCCTCCGGTTCGCTGAGTGGCGGCGAGGCCGGCCGGAAGGTGGCGTCGGGCAAGCACAGTGACACCCCGACCCTGGACGAGTACGGGCGCGACCTCACCGACGAGGCCCGCAGCGGACGTCTCGACCCGGTGATCGGCCGGGCCGAGGAGATCGAGCAGGCCGTGGAGGTCCTTTCCCGGCGCACCAAGAACAACCCCGTGCTCATCGGCGATCCCGGCGTCGGCAAGACCGCCATCGTCGAAGGACTGGCGCAGCGGATCGTCGCCGAAGAGGTCCCGAAGGCCCTGCGCAACCGCCGCGTCGTGAGCCTCGACATGGCCGGTCTGGTCGCCGGATCCAAGTACCGGGGAGAGTTCGAGGAGCGGCTGAAGAAGGTGATCGACGAGGTCACGGAGGCCAAGAGCGGCATCATCGTGTTCATCGACGAACTGCACACGGTCGTCGGCGCCGGCGGAGGCGGCGAGGGTGCCATGGACGCCGGCAACATTCTCAAGCCCGCACTCGCCCGGGGCGACCTCAGCGTGGTCGGCGCCACCACCATCGACGAGTACCGCCGGTACATCGAGAAGGACGCCGCGCTCGAACGTCGCTTCCAGCCGGTCATGGTGCGCGAACCCACCGTCGAGGAGACGGTCGAGATCCTGAGCGGGCTTCGCGACTCCTACGAGGCCCACCACCAGGTCCGTTACACGGACGAGGCCCTGGACGCCGCGGCCGCCCTGTCCGACCGCTACATCACCGACCGGTTCCTGCCCGACAAGGCGATCGACCTCATGGACCAGGCAGGAGCACGCGTGGGACTGCGCGGCCTCGGTGCCCCGACCGGGACCGCGAGCCTCGAGGACCGCCTCACCAAGCTGCGCAGGGAGAAGGACGAGGCCGTCAGCACCGAGGACTACGAACGCGCCGCACAGCTCAAGGAGCAGATCCGGCAGGTGGAGCGGGAGCTCGCCGGGGTCGGCGGGGAGCGGGAAGAGGCCGGGAGTGTGACTCCCGAGGACATCGCCGATGTGCTCTCCGCGCGCACCGGCATTCCCGTCTCCCAGCTCACCGAGACCGAGCGCGAGCGGCTCACGAAGCTCGAAGAGGCCCTGCACGAGCGGGTAATCGGCCAGGACGAGGCAGTCACCGCCGTGTCCCAGGCCGTGCGCCGCGGCCGGGCGGGCATGGGAGACCCCGACCGGCCCACCGGCAGCTTCCTCTTCCTCGGACCCACGGGAGTCGGCAAGACGGAACTGGCCAAGGCACTTGCGGAACTGCTCTTCGGAGACGCCGACCGGATGGTCCGCTTCGACATGAGCGAGTTCCAGGAGAAGCACACCGTCTCCCGGCTCGTCGGTTCCCCGCCCGGATACGTCGGTTACGAGGAGGCCGGGCAGCTCACCGAGGCGGTGCGCCGCAAGCCGTACAGCGTCGTGCTGTTCGACGAGGTCGAAAAGGCCCACCCGGACGTCTTCAACCTGCTGCTACAGGTGCTGGACGACGGACGGCTCACCGACGCCCAGGGACGCACGATCGACTTCCGGCAGACCGTGGTCATCATGACCAGCAACATCGCCTCCAAGCGCATCCTGGATCACCAGGGGGCGGTCGAGGACATCAGGGATGACCTGATGGCCGAACTGCAGGCGCACTTCCGGCCCGAGTTCCTCAACCGCATCGACGAGATCATCGTCTTCCACGCCCTGACCCGGGCGGACCTGGTGCGCATCGTCGACCTGTTGCTGGAACGCAGCCGGCGCAGGCTCCACGCCCAG
The DNA here is from genome assembly GCF_040680995.1 of Kitasatospora sp. NPDC051914. Classification (NCBI taxonomy): domain Bacteria; kingdom Bacillati; phylum Actinomycetota; class Actinomycetes; order Kitasatosporales; family Streptomycetaceae; genus Kitasatospora; species Kitasatospora sp. NPDC051914. The sequence continues at coordinate 5,726 of NZ_JBFAXX010000091.1, read as the reverse complement.
CAGATCAATCTCGAGGTCACCGAGACCGCCAAGGAGTGGCTGGCCAACCGTGGCTACCAGCCCGAGTTCGGAGCCCGGCCGCTGCGCCGCACCATCCAGACGGAGCTCGACAACCGCCTTTCGAACATGCTGCTCAGCGGCTCGCTCAATCCGGACGACACCGTCATCGCCGATGTCAAGGACGGCGAGCTGGCACTGACTCTCGGTCCGGCGGTCGCCTCGGGCGGCGCGGACCAGCCGGAGCCGGACACGGCAAGTTCGGCGGAGTAGCCCATCTGAACGGGATTTCTTTCATCATGAGGCGGGGGCGGACAGCGTCGCCGCCAGGATGGAAGGCGCCACGGCGGCAACTGCCGGGCGGACGTGGCCGGGCAGCCCCTGGCACCGCGTAGCGTTCGCGCTTCGACCACTTCCCGGGGCGGACGGCCGACGACTGCGGAATCCAGCGGCTCTTCGTCCTGCGCGGTCTGTTGCCTGACGACGCCGACCGCCGCCTGCCGCACCGCTCCGGCGCCGCAGACGCCGGGAGCCGAGGCCGTGCAGTGAGATCAGTGCGACCCTGCGCTCAGGGTCGACCTCGGTGCGGACCGGGTTGCGCTCCGCCCGGCTCGGCAGGTCGGTGAGGAAGACGCCGATGTCCCGGTCGCCGTCCTCCTGACGGGTGCCGATGACTTCGGCCACGTCGGACGCGTCGACCTGCTCGTCCGCCACCAGGGGCGCCGTCACGGTGTCCGCCTGCCAGCGGATGTTCCTGGCGATGCGGCGGCGCAGATCCTCCGGCAGGCGGGGGGCGAGCCAGGTCGCGCCTTGCCGCGCCCGGGCTGCCACCACAGGGAGGGATCCGCTCGTCCACCCGTTCGCCCAGCACGCCGCGCCTGCAGGCCGGGGCACCCCTAGCCTGCTGACTGTGCGACCCAATACCCCGAAGATCGAGGGCGGCCGGTCACAGGGCCTCCTGCAGCTCATCGAGGACGGCATCCACCTGGTCGTCGCGGCGCTCCTCGTAGTGCTCGCGGGGCTCCTGACCGTCGGGGTCGTCCACGACGTCATCAGGTCGATCCAGGGGCCGTATCACGAGGAGACGGTCGTTCTCTCCGCCCTGGACAACGGCCTTGTGCTGTTCATCGTGGCCGAGCTGCTCCACACCGTCCGCCTCACCGTCAGGAACCAGACCCTCGACGCGGAGCCGTTCCTCGTCGTCGGCCTGATTGCCGGCATCCGCAATGGTCATCGTGACGGCCGAGGCGGAGAAATCCTTCCGGTGGAACGTCGAGGGGATCGAGCTGCTGGTCCTGGCGGGGCTGATCCCCGTGATGGCGACAGCGGTGTACGTGCGGCGGCGCTCCACGCGGCCGGGGCGACTACTTCCCGCTCCAGGAGCCGCGGCGCTCGCCGCCGGAGCCGTCACCCGCCCCGGTGCGCGCGTCCTGATCCTTCATCTTCCGCAGCCACGGCCGCCCGCACCCGCTGCTCCTCGCGAGCAGACCCGACGTCCCGTTCCAAGGGGTGCACGGCTCACGGCCACTCGCGAGGTCCTCCAAGGCCCGCCTCTGCAGTTCCGCCCCGCGCCGCACCACTGGGGCTCCGGTCCCGGCGGCAGCGCCCTCCCGCGCGGCACTGCTGTCGCTGTCCATGCTTGGTCCGATCCGCGTCGCCCACCGGCTGAGGGGAACGGCCCTCGACGTTTTGGGGCCTGCGTGTCACGCGGCGTCGACGTTGCCTCGAGCGCATCCCGTGGGCACTTGCGACCGCGGGGCCGCCGAAGAGAAGGGTCGAGTCATGCGGGTGTCGTCTCAGGGCGTTACGGTCGTGGCTCTCCTGGCGGATCCGGATGCGCCGACGGAGATCGCGCAGCGCATGGCCCGGATACTTCCTGCTCGGCTCGCCGACAAGTCAGGCCAGGGGCGACGGTTCGACGTCGAGGTGGTCAGTGAGCCCTTCACCTCAGGGACCGAGGACCTGCCCACCTTGATGCGCCGGATCATGGACCGTGGAAGTGCGGAGAATTGGGATGTCGTCGTGGCTCTCACCGACCTTCCGCTGTACTCGCACGGGCGCAAGCTCGTTGTGAATCTGAGTTACGAACACGGCTTGGCGTTGCTGTCCCTTCCTACGTTGGGGGGCTTACGGCTGCAGACGAGGGCCCGGCGGGCCGTGGAAGAAGCCGTGCTCGGCTTGGCGGGTCCGCGGGCCACTGGGGCTGAAGGACCTCCGAGTCAGCCGCTTCTGGGCTCCTTCGGTCGTCTCACGCCCATCCACCCGGGCCCGATCGGCGAGGAGGAGACCGCCGATCTTCGGTACGTCGTCAGCGGGCCCCGCGGATACCTGAGGGTGCTCGTCGGTATGGTCCGCGCCAACCGGCCGTGGCGGTTGGTGCCCGGCTTGTCGAAAGCCCTGGCGGCCGCACTCGCCACAGGAGTGGTCGCCACCGTGAACTCCACCACCTGGAGCCTGGCCGAGGCCCTGAGCGCGCCACGCCTCGTGATCGCCATGGTCGGGTCCGTCGTGCTCATGATCGGCTGGCTGATCGTAGACGGGGAGCTGTGGCATCGATCAACAGAGGGCTCGCCGGAGGCGAGGCAGAGGGCGAGGCTCTACAACGCCTCGACGGTCATGACCGTGGGTATCGGTGTGCTCGTCTGCTACGGGGGCTTGATCGTCATCAACTTGGTGTGGGCGCTGTTCATCCTCAACGACCGAGTGTTCGCTTCCACAACGCAAACCCCGCTGCACGCCACGGAGTACTTGACGTTGTCCTGGTTCGTCGCTTCGGTCGCCACCGTGGGCGGCGCGCTGGGTTCGGGATTGGAGAGCGACGAGGCGATCCGTGCAGCCGCCTACTCCAAGCGCGAACAGGAACGTCGCCATATGCTCCAAGACGACCACGGTGACCAGCCCTCGAAGTGAACCGGGCTTCACGGGGCGTCCTTCGGACCGGCCCACGCCTGCTCAACTAAATGATCGATTCAAGGGATCGGCTGCGCGCATGGGACGTGGGCGTCCAATGTCAGTGCGTGCAGACAGAGTTGGACACCCTGGCGACCGCACTCCATGCGAAAACCGACGACCTGTTGAAGGCGTCTCCGCATCTCGCGCCATGGCGGCCGACCGTGGGGATCGCCCCGCAGCTCACCGACGCCGAGCTGGTCGCACTGGCGATGATGCAGGCCATGCCCGGCTTCACCTCTGAGGCGAGGTGGCTTCGCCACGCCCGTTCCCGCCTGCGTCATCTCTTCCCGTACTTGCCCAAGCAGCCCGGCTACGACAAGCGGCTGCGCAAGAGCGCCGACCTGCTGCGCAGGGTCACCCGCCTGCTGGCCACCGACACCTCCGTGTGGAGCGACGACGTGTGGATCGTGGACTCCACACCGGTGGAATGCGGCCGCTCCCGCGAGACCGTCAAACGTTCCGACCTGGCCGGTTGGGCCGAGTACGGGTACTGCGCCAGTCACAGCCGCTTCTTCCGGGGCCTGCGGCTGTACTTGGTGTGCGCACCCTCCAGGGCCTGTCGGTCGCCTTCGCCCTGACCGGCGCCAAGGCCGACGAGCGCGAGACCCTGCCGGACCTCCTCGCTGCCGAACCCGGCCCGGCCGCCGACCGGCCCGGCCGGACGCTGATCGGCGACAAGAACTACTACGGCCGGGGCTTCGAGCGCGAACTGGCCGGGCAGGACATCCGGCTGCTGCGCCCGGCCCGCAGAGGCGAGCGGAGCGGCCCGGAGCGTCCCTGTTCAAGTTGGAATCGATCATCCAGGGGCGCGGGAACCGGGCAACTCGGATGCGGGCCACCGTACGGACCATCGCTCGGCCCATGCTGTCCTGATTCCCGCATCCGAATCGCGCAGTTCCCGCGCCCCGTGCGGTGATGCACCGCGTGCGTCAGGAGGCGCACTCCTTGCAGATCGGTTGCCCGTTGGCGTCCTCGCCGGCGAGCTGGCTGCGGTGCCGCACCATGAAGCACGTCCCGCAGGTGAATTCGTCCTGCTGTTTCGGCAGGACCTGGACGGTCAGTTCCTCGCCCGACAGGTCCGCGCCCGGCAGCTCGAGCCCCTCGGCCGCGTCGTACTCGTCGACGTCGACCTTGCCGTCCGCCCGCTCGGAGCGGTGGGCCTTCAGCTCCTCGATGCTCTCGTCGGAGCCCTCTTCGCCGGTGTTGCGCGGAGCGTCGTAGTCGGTGGCCACGGTGTCGTCCCTTCGTGGACTGATTGACCTTTCGGGGGAGACCAGCCTCCCTCCGGAGCCGCCCGCCCGCACCCGCTGGACACGGTTCGTACGTCCGTCGCCGTTCACAGCCGGAGGGCCACCAGGGCGACGTCGTCGGTGCCCCGGTGGTCGGCGCCGAGGTCGGCCAGCAGGGCGTCCGCGAGCTCCTCCGGGCCCAGGCCGCGGTGCCGGACCGAGGCAGAGGCGAGCCGTTCCAGGCCGACGTCGATGTCCTCGCCGCGCCGCTCGATCAGCCCGTCGGTGTAGAGCAGCAGCGTCGCCCCCGGCCGGTACGGGACGGCTGCCTCGGAGCGCGGCGTGGCCGAGTCCCAGGCGCCGAGCGGCGGGTCGGTCGCCCCGTCAAGCAAGGTCACGGAGCCGTCCGCCTCGACGAGGACCGGCGGCGGATGCCCGGCGCTGCTGTAGCGGACGGACCGGGAGGATCGGTCCACGATGGTCTGCACGGCCGTCGTGGACAGGGCGCCCTCGACGGTGGCCGCGAAACGGGCGAGGGTCTTCAGCGCCTGCGCGGGCTGCCGGGTGGCGCGCAGCGCGGCGTTGAGCGCACTGTGCAGCTGGCCCATGACACCGGCCGCCTCCAGACCGTGGCCCACGACGTCGCCCACTGCCACCCCGAGCAGCTGCCGGTCGAGCTCGACCAGGTCGTACCAGTCGCCGCAGACGTTGAGCGACTGGGTGGCCGGCCGGTAGCGCACGGCTGCGACCGGGCGGAGCGCGGGTGGCACGGCAGGCAGCATCGCCTGCTGCAGGCTCAGTGCAACCTCGCGCTGCCGGTCGTGGGCGCCTCGCAGCTCCTCGTTGAGGTCGGCGAGCTCCTGGGCGCGGGCGAACAGGTCCGCGGCCATCAGGTCCTCCCGGGTGAGGCCCGTCGGAACGGCGCCGTCGTGCAGGTCCACGAGCTGCCGGACGAGTGCGGTCACCTCCTCCACCCGGTGCACGATCAGCACGACCTCGCCGTCCTCGCCGAGCACCGGAGTGTTCAGCGTGCTCCAGTACCGTGCCTCGAACACCCCGGGGCGGTCGGTCCGGTCGACGCCGTACCTCTGCATCGGCATGCTGTCGGCCTTCCGGGTGGCCAGCACCCGGTCCAGCGAGGCCCGCAGCAGGCCGGCGCCGGTGTCGTCACCGTCGTCCGGGTCGCCGGGGAAGACGTCGAACAGCGCCCGGCCGGCGAGCTCCCCGCGGCTGCGCCCGGAAACGCGCAGGTAGGCGTCGTTGGCGTCCGCCATGACCAGGCCCGGGGTCAGGACGAGCATGGGGCTGGGCGTGGCCCGGAACGCCGCCCCGTAGTCCACAGCCGGCGGTTCCACTCGGCTCCTCGGTCGGGATCTCCAGGAGGCCTCAATCTACGCCCGAGCCGGGGCGTCCGCCCGGTGCGCCGCCGCAGGTGGGACGGTGCGCGGGCGCCCCTCCGGGCACGGACGGCCGGGGGGGGGGGGGGGGGCCCGGGGGCGGCGCCGCGCGGGGGGGGGGCGCGCGGGGGTGGAGGAAACCGAAAGAAAA
>NZ_JBFAXX010000090.1:0-23207 GCF_040680995.1 Kitasatospora sp. NPDC051914 | reverse complement strand
GCGCTCGCTGACCGGGTCGGTGCCGAGCTCCTTGAGCGGGGCGGCGGCGGCCGCGCGCCCGCGCTGCTTGGGCTGGGCGTAGACGCCGCCCGCCGTGGGAGCGCCCGCTCAGCCCGCCCGGAGCGCCGCCAGCTGCTGCTCGAAGGGCACCACCCCGGACTCCGCCCGGGGCCTCGCCGGACGGCCGGCCAGCAGGTCGGCCAGTTCGCCGCCGGCCCGGGCGATCCGCGGGGCGAGCCCCTCGGTGTCACCGCCCGGCCCCCAGTCCTCCGAGGCCGCGAAGACCGCGGTGGGCACGGTGACGGCGCGCAGATGGGCGAAGAGCGGCCGCAGCGCGTGCTCCAGGGCCAGCGAGTGCCGGGCGGTGCCGCCGGTGGCGGCGATCAGCACCGGCGTGCCGGTCAGTGCGTCCGGATCCAGCACGTCGAAGAAGGACTTGAAGAGACCGCTGTAGGAGGCGCTGAAGATCGGCGTGACCGCGATCAGGGCGTCCGCCGAGGCGACCGACTCCAGCGCGGCGCGCAGCCGGGGCCCCGGGAAGCCGGTGACCAGGTTGTTGGCGATCTCGCCGGCGAGGTCGCGCAGCTCGATCACCTCGGTCTCCACCTCCCGCCGGCCGTCCAGCCCGGCGCGGACGGCGCCGGCCAGCCGGTCGGCGAGCAGCCGGGTGGAGGAGGGCTGGGACAGGCCGGCCGAGACGGCGACCAGCTTCAGTGCGGCAGTCATGCGGTCTCCTCGGTGGCGGTGGCGGCGGTGTCGCCGGCGGCGGCTGCGGCCGTGCGCCGGACGAGCAGCGAGGCGTGGGTGGGGGCGTCCGGCACCTCGGCGGGCCGGCCGTTGGCGAACTCCTTGCGCAGCACCGGGATCACCTCTTCGCCGAGCAGGTCGAGCTGCTCCAGGACGGTCTTCAGCGGCAGGCCGGCGTGGTCGACGAGGAACAGCTGGCGCTGGTAGTCGCCGAAGGACTCGCGGAAGGTGAGCGTCTTGTCGATCACCTCCTGCGGACTGCCGACGGTCAGCGGGGTCTGCTCGGTGAACTCCTCCAGCGAGGGCCCGTGCCCGTAGACCGGGGCGTTGTCGAAGTAGGGGCGGAACTCGCGCACCGCGTCCTGCGAGTTGCGGCGCAGGAACACCTGGCCGCCGAGGCCGACGACCGCCTGCTCGGCGGTGCCGTGGCCGTAGTGCGCGTACCGCTCGCGGTAGAGGTTGACCAGGCGCTGGAAGTGCTCCTTGGGCCAGAAGATGTTGTTGGCGAAGAAGCCGTCGCCGTAGTAGGCGGCCTGCTCGGCGATCTCGGGGCTGCGGATCGATCCGTGCCAGACGAACGGCGGGACGCCGTCGAGCGGGCGCGGGGTCGAGGTGAAGCCCTGCAGCGGGGTGCGGAAGCGGCCCTGCCAGTCGACCACGTCCTCGCGCCACAGCTTGTGGAGCAGGGCGTAGTTCTCGATCGCGAGCGGGATGCCCTGGCGGATGTCCTGGCCGAACCACGGGTAGACCGGGCCGGTGTTGCCGCGGCCGAGCATCAGGTCCACCCGGCCGTCGGCCAGGTGCTGGAGCATCGCGAAGTCCTCGGCGATCTTCACCGGGTCGTTGGTGGTGATCAGCGTGGTCGAGGTGGAGAGGATCAGCCGCTCGGTGTGGGCCGCGATGTGCCCGAGCATGGTCGTCGGCGAGGACGGCACGAAGGGCGGGTTGTGGTGCTCGCCGGTCGCGAAGACGTCCAGGCCCACCTCCTCGGCCTTGAGAGCGATCGCCACCATGGCCTTGATCCGCTCGTGCTCGCTCGGCGTGCGGCCGGTCGTCGGGTCCTCGGTGACGTCACCGACGGTGAAGATCCCGAACTGCATGGCGCTCACTCCCAGGTCGTTAAGATTTCAACTACGCCCGGCTGAACGACCCCGCCCCCGCCGCTATTCCCGCCCCCGCCGGGCACGGTTCAGGCCGCGTTGCCCCCCTTCCAGTCGATACCGATCTCGGCCAGCCAGGCCCGGTCGTCCGCGTCGAAGGCGGCGGGCTCACGACCGCCCTCCGGCTGCCGCTGCTCCCGCTCGGGCGGGCGCGGGATCTCCTGGACGGGGCCCAGGCCGTAGCGCTCGGCCGCCTCGGCGGCCGCCCGGTCGGCGACGCTCTGCTCGGTGGCCCCGATGTGGACGGCGGAGTCGTCACCCGGCTCCAGCACGGTGATGCCGGGGTTCGGCGGGCGGCGCAGGGCGATCCGCCGGCCGCAGGTCGGACAGGACCACTCGTCGGTGCCGTCGGCCAGACGTGCGGTCATTCTCATCTGGTGGATCACGCGCATCTCGGACACCCCCGTCCGGCGCCCGGGACCGGGCCCCTGAGAAGGGGATGCCCGCTCGCGGCCCGGCGCCAACCCGTCTCCGCGCGCACACCTGCACGCCGCGCGCCGTCGAGTGCCTCGGCCCTCCCCGGGGCTGACGGCTACTCCAGGAACAGCCCCCGGGCCGCCGCCGACTGCTCGATCGCCTCCAGGCGCGCCTCGGCGCCGGGCAGTTCGTCACACATGGTCTGCAGCAGCACCCGGCCGAGCATCATCGGTGCGCAGGCGGTGTCGAAGACCAGCCCGGTGCCGACCGCGGCCGGCAGCATCACGTCGGAGAGCTTGGCGACCGGCGCGAACGCGCTGTCGGCCACCGTGACCACCGTCAGGCCGCAGCCGCGGGCGGTGATCAGAGCGTCCATCAGCTCCCGCGGGTAGCGCGGCAGGGCGAAGCAGGCCAGCGCGGTGGCTCCCGCGGCCGCCGCCTGCTCGATCCGGTCGGCGAGCATCGAGCCGCCCTCGTCCAGCAGCCGGACGTCCGGGTGGACCTTGGCCGCGAAGTACGCGAAGCCGTGCGCCTGCGCCGAGGCGGCCCGCAGGCCGAGCACCGGCAGCGGGCGGGAGGCGGCGAGCACCCGCGCGGCCCGGACGATGGGCTCCGGGTCCGCGAGCAGGTCCGCGAGGTGGCGCAGGTGCTCGATCTCGGCGAGCACGGCCTGCTGGTGCTCGTTGCGGACGGCGTCCGCCAGGGTCTCGGCGGCCGGGGCGGCCTCACCCGCCCCGAGCTCGCGCAACTGCTTGCGCAGCGCAGGGTAGCCGTCGTAGCCGAGGGCGACCGCGAAGCGGGTCACCGAGGGCTGGCTGACACCGGCCAGCTCGGCGACCTCCACGCTGGACATGAAGGGCGCCTCGGTGGCGTGCCGGACGAGGGAGTGCGCGATCCGGCGCTGGGTGGGCGTCAGCCGGTGGCCCTCGAAGAGCTGGAGCAGTCGGGCGGAGGGGCCGACGGTGCCGGTCTCGTCCAGGGCTGTCATCGGCCGTACCTCCGGGCTCGTGAGCGGCGCACGCCGTTGGCGATGGCGGCTGGGACGACTGTCGCGCAGTCCTGGCATGTGGGCAACGGTGTTTCGAGGATCGGGACGGGCCCGGCGTGCAGGTCCCCCGCGGAGGAGGCCCGTACGCCCTGGCGGCAGCACCTCGGGGTCGTCCCCGGGGACACCCCGAGACAGCCCTGAGCCGTCCCGGAAATCGCGCCGCTGCGGTGGACCTCCGCCCGTCCGCGCGAGGACGCTGAGGGCATGGACCTACGCAAGGACGACCTCGCCCGCGACCTCGACGCCGCGCTGCAGACCCGCAAGGAACTCGGCAAGGAGTACGAGGCGGAGATCGTCGACTCCTTCCTCGCACGGCTGGACGCCCGGCTCGACGCCCGGGTCGAACAGCGCGTCGCCGAACGGCTCGGCGCCCCCGGCACGCCGCAGCGGCGCCCCGGCAACCCGCAGTTCAAGGTGCAGGTGCTCTCGCTGGTGATGGGCATCCCGCTGTCGGCCATCGCCGCCGAGAGCTCGGGCCTGCTCGGCCTGATCGTCTGCTGGGCCGGCATCGTCGGCATCAACGTCTCCTCCGCACGTTCGGGCCGCAGCCGGGAGCGGAACCGGGGCGGGTGGGAGTGATCCCGCCCGCCCCGGCCCGGATCAGGCCAGCGGGCCGGTGACCCGCTCGACCGCCGTGACCAGGTCGCCCGAGGCGACCAGGGCGGCGGCCGCCTCCAGGTCCGGCGACAGGAAGCGGTCCCGGCCGGGGCCGCCGACGCCGGCCTCGCGGGCCGCGGCGACCGCGGCGGCGGTGGCCGGGGCGATCGGGCCGCTGCCGCCCTCCGCACGGATCTCCAGCGCACGGCCGGCGGCGACCAGCTCCACGGCCAGCACCCGGCCCAGGTTGGCGACCGCCTGGCGCAGCTTGCGCGCGGCGGACCAGCCCATGGACACGTGGTCCTCCTGCATCGCGGAGGACGGGATGGAGTCGACCGAGGCCGGCACGGCGAGCCGCTTGTTCTCGCTGACCAGGGCGGCCTGCGTGTACTGGGCGATCATCAGGCCGGAGTCCACGCCCGGATCGTCGGCGAGGAAGGCCGGCAGGCCGTGCGAGCGGGCCTTGTCGAGCAGCCGGTCGGTGCGGCGCTCGGAGATCGAGGCGAGGTCCGCGGCGGCGATGGCGAGGAAGTCCAGCACGTACGCGACCGGGGCGCCGTGGAAGTTGCCGTTGGACTCGACGCGGCCGTCCGGCAGCACCACCGGGTTGTCGACCGAGGCGGCGAGCTCGCGCTCGGCGACCGTACGGGCGTGCGCGACGGTGTCGCGGCCGGCGCCGGCGACCTGCGGGGCGCAGCGGATCGAGTAGGCGTCCTGGACGCGCGGCGCGTCGTCCTGGTGGTGGCCGGTGAGGCCGGAGCCCTTGAGGACGGCCAGCATGTTGGCGGCGGAGAGCGCCTGGCCGGGGTGCGGACGGATGGGGGTGTGCAGCTCGGGGGCGAGCACCTTGTCGGTGCCGAGCAGCGCCTCCAGGCTCATCGCGGCGGTGATGTCGGCGGTGGTGAAGAGCCGCTGCAGGTCGGCGATGGCCATGACCAGCATGCCGAGCATGCCGTCGGTGCCGTTGATGAGGGCGAGGCCCTCCTTCTCCAGCAGCTCGACCGGCTCGATGCCGGCGGCGGCGAGCAGCTCGGCGGCGTCCTTCTCCGCGCCGTCCGGGCCGAAGGCGGTGCCCTCGCCCATCAGCACCAGGGCGCAGTGCGAGAGCGGGGCGAGGTCGCCGGAGCAGCCGAGCGAGCCGAACTCGCGGACGGCCGGGGTGATGCCGGCGTTGAGCAGGGCGGCCATCGTCTCGGCGACCAGCGGGCGGACGCCGGTGCGGCCGGAGGCGAGGGTCTTCATGCGCAGGAACATCAGGGCGCGGACGACCTCGCGCTCGACCACCGGGCCCATGCCGGCGGCGTGCGAGCGCACCAGCGAGCGCTGCAGCTGGGCGCGCAGCTCGGGGCTGATGTGGCGGACGGCGAGGGCGCCGAAGCCGGTGGAGACGCCGTAGACCGGGCGCGGCTCGGCCGCGAGCGCGTCGATCCGGGCGCGGGCGCCGGCCATCTCGGCGAGCGCGTCCGGGCCGATCTCGACCCGGGCGTTGCCCCGGGCGACGGCGAGGACGTCCTCGGCAGTGACGTCGGCCTTGCCGACCTGGACCAGTGGCGCGTCGGGGGCCACAGCACCGTGCATATCCATATGCACAATGACACCAGGTGAATGGAATTCTGACAACCGCGGACGCGGCCGTCCGGCGGCGGCCGTCCGCAGGATTTCCGTTCGGGCACGGCGGTGCCGCAGGCTGGGCACAGCGGAGCGAGGCTTACGGAGGAGTCGATGGCACGGGCGACGGTACGGCGCCGGGTGGTGCGGCTGCGCGGCACCGAGACGGGCGTGCGACCCGACGCGCTGGCGGCGGAGGAGCCCCTGGAGATCCGGCTCGGCGGTGAACCGCTCACCGTCACCATGCGCACCCCCGGCCACGACTTCGACCTGGTCGCCGGCTTCCTGGTGGGCGAGGGCGTCGTCCACCGCACCGAGCAGCTGGCCGCCCTGCGCTACTGCGCGGGGACGGACGCCGAGGGCGCCAACACCTACAACGTGGTCGACGCGACCGTGCGCGGCGACGCCGCGCCGCTGTCCGGGCACCGCAACCTGCTCACCACCAGCGCCTGCGGCCTGTGCGGCCGGGACACCGTCGAGGCCGTCCGCACCCACAGCCGGTGGCCGGTCGCCGAGGACGGTCTGCGGGTCTCCCCCGGCCTGCTGTACGGCCTGCCGGACCGGCTCCGCGCGGCCCAGCGGGCCTTCGACTCCACCGGCGGACTGCACGCCGCCGGGCTCTTCGACGCGCGCGGCGAACTGCTCTGCGTCCGCGAGGACGTGGGCCGGCACAACGCGGTCGACAAGGTGGTCGGCTGGGCGCTGCGCGAAGGCCGGCTCCCGCTCACCGGGCACGTACTGCTGGTCAGCGGCCGGGCCTCGTTCGAGCTGACCCAGAAGGCGGCGCTGGCGGGCGTGCCGCTGCTGGCCGCGGTCTCGGCGCCCTCCTCGCTCGCGGTCGACCTCGCCGAGGAGCTCGGTCTGACCCTGGTGGGCTTCCTGCGCGGCGAGAGCGCCAATGTGTACACGGGTGCCGAACGGGTGGCGGCCGGCTGACGCTCCGCCACCCGGCGCAGCGTCAGTTCCTGCGCTTGCGCATCGCCAGCACCACGGCGATCACGACCACCAGCACGATGCCCAGCACGACGATGCCGATCACGATGCCGACGACCGTGCCGAAGAAGCCCTTCTTCTTCTTGGACTTCGACTTGGACTTGGACTTGGCCACCTGGACGGTCTTCGTCCCGGAGGTCTTCGTCCCCGAGCTCTTCGAGCCGGAACTCTTCGAGCCGGAGCTCTTCTGCACGGCCGCCGCGGGTGCGGCCGCCGGCGCCTGCTGAACGGCCGCCGCCGGCGCACCGCGGGTCACCGCCGCCGCCTCGCCCCCGGCCAGCGCAGTGCCGCCGACCGCCAACGCCAGTGCGAGAAGTGTCCCCGCCAGCTTGGTACGCATGGTCCCTCCCGGTCCCCCGATCCTGTCCGGCCACTGTGGCACGCCCGGGCGGCACGGCCCAGCCCCCGGCACGCCCCTGTGGCCCACCTGTGACCGGCCGGGCACGTCCCGGACACCCCGTCAGGGGCGTCCGGGACGTGTCCTCAAAGGTCATGGGTGCACCACAAGGGGCGCGTGGGAGCACCTGAAGTGACCCCCGTGCACCTTTGAAGACGGCTCCTAGTCCGGTGGCGGGGAGGCGGGGCCGGAGAGGGCCACGGCGACCAGGGCTCGGAGGGCGGAGGCGATCTGGCCGAGCGGCAGGGTGGCCTCGTCCGCGAAGAGTTCGACCAGCCAGCCGCCGGCCGGGTTCGGGCCGCCCGCGGCGACCATGGCCTTGTAGCCGCTGACCACCATGACCGCCTCCTCGGAGGGGTCGTTGCCGGGCGCGCCGGCCCGCAGGGCGAAGCCGCCGCCGAGGGAGGCCCGCCGGGTCAGCGGGTAGTGCCGCAGGTCGAAGACGGCGTCGGGGGCCTCGATCTGGGCGCGCTGGGTGGCGGCGCCGGTGCTGCTCGGGCCGCTGGTCATCCGGTAGACGGCGTGCTGGGCGGTGCGCATGAGGTGCGAGCCGGGCGGCACGTACGAGACCCACCAGGCGACCGCGTCGAGGAGGCGGGCGGAGGTCTCGGCGACGGTGACCATCCGGGCGAGGGTGTCGGCGGGGTGGCTGGTGCGCTGGACCTCGTTCTGGTCGAGGGCGGCGAGCACGGTGGTGAGCAGCTGGCCGGGGTCGGCGCTGCGGGCGGCGCCGCGGAAGCGCCTGCGGTCGCCGTTGCCGCGCTGGCCGGGGCCGCCGCGGCGGCTGTCGGCGCGGTGGTGGGGGTCGGCGGCGTCGGCGAGCATCACGGTCGGGTCGGGCGAGAAGCCGGGGCCGTGGCTGCGGCCGGCCACCACGGGGTGGGCGGCCCGGGAGGCCTTGGCCCGGTACTGGGCGGCGTCGGCGAGCCGGAACAGCCGGTCGGCGGTGGAGACCGGGCCGATGGAGTCGCCGGTGGAGGCGACGCCGCAGGCGACGCCCTCGCCCTCGGTGAGCTGCAGGGCGCGGGCGCAGAGCTCCTCGGCGACGGTGACCACCTCGTCGGCCTTCTGGCCCTCGACGAGCAGGCAGAACTCGTCGCCGCCGAGCCGGGCGGCGAGGCTGCCGGGCAGCTTGGCGGCGCACAGCGAGAGCTGGTGGGCGAATCGTTCCAGCAGCCGGTCGCCCATCTCGTGCCCGAGCTGGTCGTTGACCCGCTTGAGTCCGTTGACGTCGCAGACGACCAGGCTGACGACGGTGTTGTCCCGGTTGTGGGCCTGCAGGGCGCTCTCCAGCCGGGCGTCGACGGCGCGGCGGTTGGCGAGGCCGGTGAGCGGGTCGGTGAAGGCGAGGCGGCGCAGGTCGGCGAGGCGTTCGGTCTGCGAGAGGCCGGCGGAGATCTGGGCGGCGAGCAGCGTCGCGTAGTCGATGTCGCCCTCGTCGAAGACCGGGAGCCCCGCGCGGCGGGCGAGGTAGAGCTCGCCCCAGGCCTGGCCGTGCAGCACGATCGGGGCGACCAGGCAGCACTCGCGGCCGCGCCGTCGCAGCCCGGCGGCGCGCTGGCGGCAGAACGCACCGGCGGCCGGGTGGCCCGGCTGGCCCTGCGGGTGGGGTTCGGTGTCCTCGGCGGTCTGCACCCAGGCGCGGGGCAGCCGGCCGGTGGTCCAGTGCTCTTCGAGGTAGGTGACGATCTCCGGGAAGTCGGCCACCGGGTAGGACTCGTCCTCGGGGAACTCCTCCTCCCCCGCGGCGAGTTCGCCGAAGTTCGCGAGCACCCGGAGGCGGCCGGACTCGCGGTCCCAGACCGAGACGGCGGCCATCGTGGCCTCCAGTGCCGCGGTGGCGCGGACGGCGGCGGCCCGGACGGCCTCCAGCGGGGTCAGTGCACCGGCCATGTCGTGGGCCAGTTCGACGACCGCACGCAGGCGCACGTCCGGGGTGGAAGGGGGCCGGCCGGCCAGCTCCGCCCTGTCCGCCTCACCGCTCAACCGGATCGCCTCGTCCCTTGGTCCGCCCTGGTGGGCATCCGTCCTGGACCAAGATTATGGCGGTTTGGTAAGGCTGCGCCCGATTTGTCAAGGGGAGTCGCGCAGCTTCCGCGGCGGATCAGTCGACGTCGTGGCTCCGGGTGAGCAGCCAGGGCTCGACCAGGCCGAGCCCGCGCACCGGGCGGCGCCACATCGGCTGGAGGTGGAACGGGAATCCGCCCTCCGCCTGCCGCCCGGCCGGGTCCTCCGGGTCGTGCGGCGGCACCGCGCCGGTCTGCTCCAGCGCGGTGGCGAACTCGCCGTCGACGAGGACGGCGTCCCGCGGGGCGATCGAGGTGAGCCGGCTGGCCAGGTTGACGGTGGTGCCGAAAACGTCACCCATCCGCGAGGTGACGGTGCCGAAGGCCATGCCGACCCGCAGTGCGGGCATGGTGTCCTCCTTGGCGAGCGTCTCGACCAGGGCGAGGGCGATCTCGGCGGCGACGCCCGGGTCCTCGGTGACGTAGAGGATCTCGTCGCCGAGGGTCTTGACGACCCGGCCGCCCTGGCCGGCGATCAGGTCGGAGCAGGTGTTCTCGAAGGTCTCGACGAGGTGGCCGAGCTCCTCCTCCTCCAGCCGGCGGGAGAGCCGGGTGAAGCCGACCAGGTCGGCGAAGCCGACGGCGAGCCGGCCGCTGGTGATCTCGGTGTCCTCCGCGGCGTGCACCACGCGGCCGGTGACGGCGGCGAGCTGGCGGCGCCAGACGTAGACCAGGAACTGCTCCAGCTCGGGCAGCAGGAGTTCGGTGAGCGGGTAGGCGACCTCGGCCCGGGTGAGGCCGGGCTCGACGGCCTGGGTGAGGTTCTCCAGGAAGGTGTCCATCTGCCAGCCGGCCAGCCGGGCGGTGGTCTGACCGGTGGAACGGGCGACCTGGATCGCCATCGACTCGCTGAGCAGCCCGGACTCGATCAGGCCGGCCAGGCGGCGCAGGGCGATCACGTCGTTGTCGGTGAGCGCCCGGGACTGCCCGATGTCGGGGAAGCCCATCGCCCGCCAGAACCGGGTGGCCAGATCCATGGACACGTCGGCCGCGCGCGCGGCCTGGTAGGGGGTGTATCTGCGCGGGGCGTCGAGGATCAGCCGCTCCAGTTCGAGCGCGACGGTGCGTTCGCCCGTCCCGCCGTTCCCGGAGCCGTGACCGCCGCTGCCGTTGCCCGATTCCTCGCCTGCCACCGGTCCATCCCCGTGCGGTCGCCGCACTTCCTCTTGTCCTGCCTGTCAAGGGCGGCCGACCACCCATGGGTAGTGGCGCGCCTCACACCGCTGCCAGGTGGAATGTTCGCACGGAATCCCGCAATCCGGGGCATCCGTCCGGATCAGGCGGACTCGGGACGCTCCGGGCGGACGTGCACGACGTCGCCCGCCGCCACCGGGTGGCGGGTGCCGTCGGCGGTACGGACGACCAGCCGGCCGTCGCCGTCCACCGCGACGGCCTCGCCCGCGAGTTCGCGGTCGCCGGGGAGCTGCACCCGCACCGTCCGGCCGAGCGTGGTGCAGCGGGCGGTGTACGCGGGCAGCAGCCCGCTGGCGTGCGGGTCGCCGGCCGCGGCCCGCCACTCGCCGTACACCTCGGCGAACTCGCGGAGCAGGCCGCGCAGCAGGGTCTGCCGGTCGGTGACGGCGGCACCCGCCAGGGTGAGCGAGGCGGCGGCGGGCACGGGGAGTTCCCCGGTGCGGAGGGTGACGTTGATGCCGAGTCCGGCGACGACCGCACCGCCGGAGAGTTCGGTGAGGATGCCGCCGATCTTGCGCTCCTCGCCGCCGATGACGACCTGCAGGTCGTTGGGCCACTTCAGGCCGGTGTCGACCTCGGCGATCCGGGAGACGGTGGCGGCCGCGGCGACCCCGACCAGGATGGGCAGCCAGCCGTAGCGCTCGACCGGCACGCCGGTGGGCCGCAGCAGCACGGAGAGGAAGAGACCGGAGCGCGGCGGGGCGCTCCAGCGGCGCTCCAGGCGGCCGCGGCCGGCGTTCTGCGCCTCGGCGATCAGCACGGCGCCCTCGGGGGCACCCTCTCGGGCGAGGGCGGCCAGGTCGCTGTTGGTGGAGCCGGTCTCGGTGACGACGTCGAGGGAGGTCCACAGGCCGCCGGGGACGACCAGGTCGTGCCGGAGGACGGCGGCGTCCAGCGGCGGGCGTTCGAGGTCCGTCCACGGTGAGGGACCGGTGTGGCCGAAGCCTCGCAGGCCGCTGCGGCGGGGGCGGGTGGGCTCGGGCTGATCGGCGTCGGTCACCTGGCCAGCCTACCGACGGGCCACCCCACCGGCGGCCCGAGCGACACCCGCCCGAGCCGGCCCGGGAAGAAGCACGCCCCGCCCCGAGCCGAAGGGCCCGCCGGTGCAGAAGGCGAGCGGGCGACACCCCGAGCCGAAGGGCCCGCCGGTGCGGCAGGGGGACGAGCGCGGGAGCGACACCGCCCCGAGCCGAAGGGCCCGCCGGTGCCGTAAGGGAGGAGCGCGGGAGCGAAGCGACGGAGCGACGACCGTCGGCACCGGGTCAGAGGGCCCGGAGGCGAGCGGGCGACAAAACAGCCATCGTCCCGCAGAAGCCGTTCCGACACACTGTGTCGCTGGCCATAACACGATTCGTCTGCCGCTGGCTACGCTACTTCGCGGTAGTCGCAGTGCCGCCCTGCCCTCATGCCGTCGTCGGCTTCGGGAGCGGCCAAGGACCAGGGAGAGCCACCTCAATGACCGAGGCGCCGTACGACCCGCACACCACCGCCGGGAAACTCGCCGATCTGCGGCGCAGGATCGACGAGGCGGTGCACTCCGGCTCTGCCGCGGCCGTCGAGAAGCAGCATGCCAAGGGCAAGCTGACGGCGCGTGAGCGGGTTGTCGAGCTGCTGGACGAGGACTCGTTCGTCGAGTTCGACGAGTTCGCCCGGCACCGCTCGACCAACTTCGGCCAGGAGAAGAACCGTCCGTACGGCGACGGTGTGGTGACCGGCTACGGCACGATCGACGGCCGTCAGGTCGCGGTCTTCGCGCAGGACTTCACGGTCTTCGGCGGCTCCCTCGGCGAGGTGTTCGGCGAGAAGATCGTCAAGGTGATGGACTTCGCGCTGAAGACCGGCTGCCCGGTCATCGGCATCAACGACTCCGGTGGTGCGCGCATCCAGGAGGGCGTGGTCTCGCTCGGCCTGTACGGCGAGATCTTCCGCCGCAACGTGCACGCCTCGGGCGTGGTCCCGCAGATCTCGCTGATCATGGGCCCCTGTGCGGGCGGCGCGGTGTACTCCCCCGCGATCACCGACTTCGTGGTGATGGCCGACCAGACCTCGCACATGTTCATCACCGGCCCGGACGTCATCAAGACGGTCACCGGCGAGGACGTCGGCATGGAGGAGCTGGGCGGCGCCCGCACCCACAACACCAAGTCGGGCAACGCGCACTACCTGGCCGCGGACGAGAAGGAGGCGATCGAGTACGTCAAGAACCTGCTGTCGTACCTGCCCTCCAACAACCTCTCCGACCCGCCGGTCTACGCCGAGCAGGCCGACCTCTCCATCACGGACGAGGACCTCGAACTCGACACCATCGTGCCGGACTCGGCGAACCAGCCGTACGACATGCACAAGGTGATCGAGCACGTCCTGGACGACGGCGAGTTCCTGGAGACCCAGCCGCTGTTCGCCGGCAACATCATCACCGGCTTCGGCCGGGTCGAGGGCCACCCGGTCGGCATCGTCGGCAACCAGCCGATGGACCTGGCCGGCTGCCTGGACATCGACGCCAGCGAGAAGGCCGCCCGCTTCGTGCGGACCTGCGACAGCTTCAACATCCCGGTGCTGACCTTCGTCGACGTGCCGGGCTTCCTGCCCGGCACCGGCCAGGAGTGGGACGGCATCATCCGCCGCGGCGCCAAGCTGATCTACGCCTACGCCGAGGCCACCGTGCCGCTGATCACCGTGATCACCCGCAAGGCCTTCGGCGGCGCGTACGACGTCATGGGCTCCAAGCACCTCGGCGCCGACCTCAACCTGGCCTGGCCGACCGCGCAGATCGCCGTGATGGGCGCGCAGGGCGCGGCCAACATCGTCTACCGCCGCGAGCTCGCCGCGGCCGCCAAGGCGGGCGAGGACGTCGACGCCCGTCGCGCCGAGCTGGTCGCCGAGTACGAGGACACCCTGCTCAACCCGTACCTGGCCGCCGAGCGCGGCTACGTGGACGCGGTCATCGCGCCGAGCGAGACCCGCCGGCACATCGTGCGCGGGCTGCGGGCGCTGCGCGGCAAGCGCGAGACCCTGCCGCCGAAGAAGCACGGCAACATTCCGCTGTAGTCCGTTCCGGGAGAGGATTGACCCATGGCCCCCATCCAGGTGCTGCACGGGCAGCCGACCCCCGAGGAGCTGGCCACCGTCCTGGCGGTGGTCCATTCCCGGGCCGCCGCCGCGCAGGCAGCCGCAGAGGCGGCCGGCCGGGCGGGCGGCCCGGCCTCCCCGTGGCGCGACCACGCGCGGAAGATGCGCAACATGCCGGCCCACGGCCCCGCCGCCTGGCGGACCTCCGGCTGGGCCCGCTAGGGCTTGTCCGACAAGCCCTGCCCGAGGCAGCAGGACGGCCCGGTGCACCCCCCTTCGCGGGGCGGTGCACCGGGCCGTCCGGCGTTCTGCGTTCTGTGTTCTGCGGCAGGACCGGTCGGGCCGCTCAGCCCGTGGCGGCCGGTCGGCGGCCCAGCAGGCCGTCCAGGGCCACCGCGCCGGGGCCGAGCACCGCGATCAGCAGGAACACCCAGGCGAACAGGGCGGCCGGCTCGCCGCCGTTCTGCATCGGCCAGAGCGCGTGCTCCTGGTGCACGGAGAAGTAGGCGTACGCCATCGAGCCGGAGCAGACGGCGGCCGCCGCGCGGGTCGCGAGGCCCAGCAGCACCAGGGCGCCGCCGACGAGCTGGATGACCGCGGCGTACCAGCCGGGCCAGGACCACGCCTCCACCGTGCCGCCGCCCCGGCCACTGGCCGGGACGCCGAACAGCGAAGCGGCGCCGTGGGCCGTGAACAGCAGGCCTGCGACGACGCGGAACAGGGCCACCGCATACGGGCGGACGGCCTCTAATCTGACGGACGAACGGAACACGGTACGTCTCCTCGGCTGGAACCTGCGGAAACCGGGCACCGGTGGGCACCCGGGGAGTCCCTGACCTGGCGCCGCCGCACCCTCCGCCCGCACGGATCATGGACGCGACAAGACGTACGCACCATTGCAGGGCCGGCCCGCCCGCCCGTCAAGGGTTCCGGACGGGGCAGCAGGGTTTGAGTACGCGTACTCAGGCGCCCGCGGAGCCCTCGGCGCAGGCTGGTGAGGTGCTCTGGTCAGACCCCCGCGACGAGCCCTCCCCCGAAGCGAGGAGGGCGCAGCGGATGCTCCGCCGCGCCGGCCCGCTGCTGGCGGTCCTCGCCTTCGTCGCAGCCGTCCTGCTGGTCCGGTGAGAGGGCCGCCCGAGTGCCGGCGGCACCCCCTAGGCTGGGCGGCATGACCGAACGCCGCACCCTCGTTCTCGCCTCCGCGTCCCCGGCCCGGCTCGGGCTGCTCCGCCAGGCCGGCCTCGACCCGCAGGTCAGGGTCAGCGGCGTCGACGAGGACGCGCTCACCGCCGCCACCCCCGCCGAGCTCGCCCTGGTGCTCGCCGAGGCCAAGGCCAAGACGGTCGCCGCCGGCCTCGCCGGCGGCGAGCTGGTGATCGGCTGCGACTCGGTGCTGGAGCTGGACGGGCTGGCGCTCGGCAAGCCCGCGGACGCGGCCGAGGCGCTGGAGCGCTGGCGCTCGATGCGCGGCCGCGAGGGCGTGCTCCGCACCGGCCACTGCGTGGTCGACACGGTGACCGGCCGGCAGTCCTCGGCGACCGCCTCGACCACCGTGCGCTTCGGCACCCCCGACGACGAGGAGGTCGCCGCGTACATCGCCTCCGGCGAGCCGCTGCACGTCGCCGGGGCGTTCACGCTGGACGGCCGGTCGGCCCCGTTCGTGGAGGGCATCGACGGCGACCCGGGCAATGTGATCGGCCTGTCGCTGCCGCTGCTGCGGCGTCTGCTCGCCGACCTGGACGTGCGGATCACCGACCTCTGGGTCTGAGCGGCCTCCGGTCCGGGACGCTCCGACCCGGGGCCCGCACGCCCGGCTCAGCCCTGCGGCGGCGCCGTCCGGGCCAGGAAGGCCAGCACGTCGGGCAGGGCGCCGTCGGAGAGCAGCGGGGCGCCGTGGTTGCCGCCCGGGTAGAGCTTGAGCTGCTTGTCGGCGGCGGCCGCCGCGGCGTGCAGGCTGCGGGCGTAGTCGGCGAAGGGCTGGTCGTTCTCCTCCGCGGCGAACAGGACGGGGGCGGTCAGCCGCTTGACGGCGTTGCTCGCGCTGTCGCCGCCGAAGGACTCCGCCGAGCTGAGCGAGACCACCGCGGCAGCCGGCACCGGCAGGTCGGGCAGCGAGCCGGCGACGATCGAGCCGGTGCCGCCCTTGGAGGCGCCGACCAGGACGAGCCGGGCGATGCCCTTGGCCTCGAGGTGGGCGGCCACCTGCTCGATGTTGTCGGAGACGTTCCCGTTGGCGGTGTAGGGCAGCACCGCGTACCCGGCCCCGGTGAAGGCGTCCAGGTAGGGGTTCCAGTCGCAGAGGGTGCCGCCGCTCTGGTGCGAGAGGACCACGGCGGTCTTCGCGCCGCCCGCGTCCGAGTCGCGGAACCAGGCCCGCACGGGGGCCAGTCCGTCGATCGTGACGGAACCCTCGGCGGCCTGCTCCTCGGTGAGGCAGCCGTACCTCTCCGGGCTGCTCGCGGCCGCGGGTCCGGGTCTGCCGCCGCCCGATCCGCAGCCCGCCAGCACCGCGACAGCGGCCAGCGCGGCCGCCAGCCGCACCCCCGTGGTGGTCCGCATGACGACGACTCCCCCGGTCCGGGGGCGGCCGGCGGCCGCCCGACGCGGCGCCACGCCAGGGGGCGCCCTCCGGGCCGTCAATGGTCCATACCAATAACGGAAGAAGCGGAACGCAAGACTCCGTCCGGCGCCCTGCGGAATCGGACAGAACCGGGGGCGAACTACTGTCGCGGCGGGCCAGCCCGGCCCCGTACCGTCCCCCGATAGGCTGACGCAGCCGTCGGCCGGAAGGAGCGGGGGAGATGACCGACAGCGTCCTCAACGTGGTGCTCGGGCTGGTGGCCTCGGCCCTCAGCGCGGGCATCGGCTGGATCGCCCAGACCGCGCGCCGCCGGCGCAGGCTGGAGCGCACCCAGCGGTTCTTCGGCATGCCGGAGGGCACCGAGTGCCTCCTGGTGGTCAATCGGGACGCCGGGGCGCGGGCCTCCACGGCCGTCGCACGCAACGACGTGTACGCGCTGATGGAACTCGCCGCCCTGGTGCGCGAGTGCGGGGCGCGGGCCGAGATCGTGGCGCACGACCAGGTGCGCCAGGGGCTCGGCGCCAAGGCGGAGTTCTGCCTCGGCGGGCCGTCCAGCAACAACCGGACGGCCGCCCACCTGGCGTCCTGGCTGCCCGGGGTGACCGCCGCCGCGGGGGACACCGATCTGACGATCACGGTGGGCGACCAGGAGTTCCCGCTCACCCGGCCGGTCCAGGAGGGCGTGCCGGTGTACGCCCTGCTCGCCAGGGTGCACGCCGGAGCGGGAGACCGCCCGGTCTTCCTGATATCCGGTCAGACCTCCACGTCCAACCACGCGGCGGTCCGCTACCTGGCGGCCAACCACCGCGCGCTGGCGCGTCGGCACGGCACGGACAGCACGTTCGTCGTGGTGCTGAAGGTGGTCAACCCCGGGGCGTACGGACCGGACGTGGTCGAGCTCGCCGCCGAGGTCACCGCCAAGGCGACCACCGAGCGGGAGGCCGCCACGGCGGCGGCCTGACCGCCGTGTGGCGAAGGCCACGGCCGCGCGGACGCTCCTCGGAGGCGCCGCGCGCCGCGGCCGACCGCGGCGCGTAGCGTCTCTACCAGCGAGGTCTGCCGCTGCGTGGTCGCGTGATCACTAATTCGGGTGACGCTCCGTGTGGGCTAGCTCACCACCAGGGACTACTCGCCGGTAGTGCCCTTAGATCCCTAGACTCAACGAGGTTCAAGAAGGGAGCCACAGTGCGCAAGGTGCTCATCGCCAACCGCGGAGAGATCGCTGTCCGCGTCGCCCGGGCGTGTCGGGACGCCGGTATCGCCAGCGTCGCCGTCTACGCCGAGCCGGATCGGGACGCGCTGCACGTCCGCGCGGCCGACGAGGCCTACGCGCTCGGCGGCGACACCCCCGCGACCAGCTACCTGGACATCGCCAAGGTGCTGAAGGCGGCTGCCGACTCCGGTGCGGACGCCGTCCACCCCGGCTACGGCTTCCTCTCGGAGAACGCCGACTTCGCCCAGGCCGTCATCGACGCCGGGCTGATCTGGATCGGCCCGCCGCCGCAGGCCATCCGCGACCTCGGTGACAAGGTCACCGCCCGCCACGTCGCCCAGCGCGCCGGCGCGCCGCTGGTCGCCGGCACCCCGGAGCCGGTCTCCGGTTCCGACGAGGTCGTCGCCTTCGCCACCGAGCACGGCCTGCCGGTCGCCATCAAGGCGGCGTACGGCGGCGGCGGCCGCGGCCTGAAGGTCGCCCGTACGCTCGAGGAGATCCCCGAGCTGTACGAGTCCGCCGTCCGCGAGGCGGTCGCCGCCTTCGGCCGCGGCGAGTGCTTCGTCGAGCAGTACCTGGACAAGCCGCGGCACGTCGAGACCCAGTGCCTCGCCGACCAGCACGGCAACGTGGTCGTCGTCTCCACCCGCGACTGCTCGCTGCAGCGCCGCCACCAGAAGCTGGTCGAGGAGGCCCCCGCGCCGTTCCTGACCGACGAGCAGAACGCGGAGCTGTACCGCGCGTCCAAGGCCATCCTCCGCGAGGCGGGCTACGTGGGCGCCGGCACCTGCGAGTTCCTGGTCTCCCAGGACGGCCTGATCTCCTTCCTGGAGGTCAACACCCGCCTGCAGGTCGAGCACCCGGTCTCCGAGGAGGTCACCGGCATCGACCTGGTCCGCGAGATGTTCCGGATCGCCGACGGCGAGGAGCTCGGCTACGACGACCCGGAGATCCGCGGCCACTCGCTGGAGTTCCGCATCAACGGCGAGGACCCGGGCCGCAACTTCCTGCCCGCCCCCGGCACCGTGACGCTGTTCTCCCCGCCGTCCGGCCCGGGCGTGCGCCTGGACGCCGGCGTCGAGACCGGCTCGGTCATCGGCCCCGCCTGGGACTCGCTGCTCGCCAAGCTGATCGTCACCGGCGCCACCCGGCAGCAGGCCCTGCAGCGTGCCGCCCGCGCGCTGGAGGAGTTCAAGGTCGAGGGCATGGCGACCGCCATCCCGTTCCACCGCGCGGTGGTGACCGACCCGGCGTTCGCGCCCGAGGTGCACGGCAGCGACGGGCCGTTCGAGGTCTACACCCGCTGGATCGAGACCGAGTTCCAGAACACCATCCC
This sequence comes from Kitasatospora sp. NPDC051914, assembly GCF_040680995.1. NCBI lineage: Bacteria > Bacillati > Actinomycetota > Actinomycetes > Kitasatosporales > Streptomycetaceae > Kitasatospora > Kitasatospora sp. NPDC051914. Next base: position 4,781 of record NZ_JBFAXX010000090.1, on the reverse strand, counting down.
GGCCTTCACCGGCGCCGGCGGCGACGGTGACGAGGCCGAGGGCCGCGAGACCGTCGTGGTCGAGGTCGGCGGCAAGCGGATCGAGGTCTCGCTGCCCTCCTCGCTGGGCGTCGCCAGCGCCCCGGCGGCCACCGGCACCAAGGTCGCCAAGCGCCGGGTCGGCGCGAAGAAGGCGGGCTCCGCGGTCAGCGGCGACACCCTCGCCTCCCCGATGCAGGGCACCATCGTCAAGGTCGCCGTCGAGGAGGGCCAGGTCGTCGCGGAGGGCGAGCTGATCGTCGTCCTCGAGGCCATGAAGATGGAGCAGCCGCTCAACGCCCACAAGTCCGGCACCATCGTCGGTCTGAAGGCCGAGGTCGGCGCGAGCGTCAGCAGCGGCGCGGCGCTCTGCGAGATCAAGGACAACTGACCCGCCCCGGCGGGACAGCCCGGACGGCCGGTCCGCACCCCTCGGGGTGTGCGGACCGGCCGTCCGCCGTTTCAGGGGCGGCCGGTGGCCATCGGACGGGCGATCAGGCCGGCGTGCACGGCGGGGCGGCGCTGGCCGGGCAGCGGTGCCCCGGGCGGGGCCGAGCGGCGCGGGACGGCCCCGGGCGGCGGCTGGTGCCCGGCCATCGGGTGGGCCGGACCGCTGTGCACCGGCGGCTCCGCGGGCGTGCCGAGCGGGGCGAGCGAGATCTGCACCCCGCAGTCGGCGAGCGCGTCCAGCTCCCGGGCGGTCGGGTCCTGGGCTGCGGACTGCTCGTCGGTGACCAGCCGGGTGATGGCGTCCGTCGGCACCGTCTGGAACATGGTGTCGGCGCCGAGCTTGGTGTGGTCGGCGAGGACGATCACCTCGGCGGCGGCCTGCACCAGTGCGCGGTCCACGCTCGCGGACAGCATGTTGGTGGTGGACAGGCCGCGCTCGGCGGTCAGGCCGCTGCCCGAGACGAAGGCCTTGGCGACCCGCAGGCCGGCCAGCGACTGCTCGGCGCCACTGCCCACCAGGGCGTAGTTGGAGCCGCGCAGGGTGCCGCCGGTCATCACCACCTCGACCCGGTTGGCGTGCGCCAGCGCCTGGGCCACCAGCAGCGAGTTGGTGACCACGGTGAGGCCCGGCACCCGGGCGAGCCGGCGGGCCAGCTCCTGGGTGGTGGTGCCGGCGCCCACGACCACGGCGTCGCCCTCCTCGACCAGGCCGGCGGCCAGGTCGGCGATGGCGCTCTTCTCGGCCGCGGCGAGATGGGTCTTCTGCGGGTAGCCGGGCTCCCGGCTGAAGCCTCCGGGAAGCACCGCACCGCCGTGGCGGCGGTCGAGCAGCCCTTCGGCCTCCAGGGCCCGGACGTCCCGGCGGACGGTGACTTCGGAGGTCTGGACGACGCGGGCCAACTCCCGGAGCGAGACCGCTCCGTTGGCGCGCACCATTTCGAGGATCAACTGGCGACGTTCTGCAGCAAACACGGAACCGACGGTAACCCGAATGACCGTCTGCTTTCAGGCGTTTGCAGCTGGTAACCGGAAACGCTCACGTGCGAGCGGCGCGCGACCGTACAATTCGCGCCGCGGAACGCGCGGCATGCGCTCGGCCGCACGGGTGGACGAGAAGGGGCGGCCGCCGCGGCGACCGCCCCAACTGTGCTCAGCGGGTCAGGAGTCCGAGCCCTCGCGCTTGCGGATGTGCAGCTGGCGGGCGGCCTCCGCGGTGGAGCCGGAGAGCGAGGGGTACACGGTGAACGCGCCGGCCACCTGTTCGACCGTCAGGTTGTTGTCCACGGCGAGCGAAATCGAATGGATGAGTTCGCTGGCGCGCGGCGCGACCACGACGCCGCCGACCACGATGCCGGTGCCGGGGCGACAGAACAGCTTCACGAAGCCGTCCCTGATGCCCTGCATCTTGGCCCGCGGGTTGCCGCGCAGCGGCAGCTTGACCTCGACGGCGTCCATCTTGCCGCCGGCCACGTCGGCGGCCGTGTAGCCGACGGTGGCGATCTCCGGGTCGGTGAAGACGTTGGAGGCGACGGTCTTCAGGTTGAGCGGCTGCACCGCGTCGCCGAGCGCGTGGTACATGGCGATCCGGCCCTGCATCGCGGCGACCGAGGCGAGCATGAAGACGCCGGTGCAGTCGCCGGCCGCGTAGACGCCGGGGGCGGTGGTGCGGGAGACCCGGTCGACCTTGATCTGGCCCCAGTCGTTGAGGGTGACCCCGGCCTCCTCCAGGCCCATGTCCGCGGTGTTCGGGATCGATCCGACCGCCATCAGGCAGTGGGTGCCCTCGATCACGGTGCCGTCGGAGAGGGTGACCTCGACCTTGTCGCCGATCCGCTTGGCGCTCTCGGCGCGCGAACGGCTCATCACGTTCATGCCGCGGCGGCGGAAGACGTCCTCCAGCACCTCGGCGGCGTCCGGGTCCTCGCCCGGCAGGACGCGGTCGCGGCTGGAGACCAGGGTGACGTTGGAGCCGAGCGCCTGGTACGCGCCGGCGAACTCGGCGCCGGTGACGCCGGAACCGACCACGATCAGCTCGCGCGGCAGCTCGTCCAGGTCGTAGACCTGCGTCCAGGTCAGGATGCGCTCGCCGTCCGGCTGGGCGTCCGGGAGCTCGCGGGGGTGCACGCCGGTGGCGACGAGCACCGCGTCGGCGCGCAGCGTCTCGCTGGTGCCGTCCTCGCGGTCGACGACGACCTCGCGGGAGCCGTCCACCGCCTGGCCGCCGGCACCGAGGCGGCCCTTGCCGCGCAGCACGGTGACGCCGGCCCGGGTGACGGCCTGGGTGATGTCGTGGGACTGGGCGATCGCGAGGCGCTTCACACGGCGGTTGACCTTGCCGAGGTCGACGCCGACCACCCGGGCGGACTTGGCCAGCGGCGGGGTGTCGTCGGCGACGATGATGCCGAGCTCCTCGTAGGAGCTGTCGAAGGTCGTCATCACCTCGGCGGTGGCGATCAGCGTCTTGGACGGCACGCAGTCCGTCAGCACCGCCGATCCTCCCAGACCGTCGCGGTCGACGACGGTCACCTCCGCGCCGAGCTGGGCTGCCACCAGGGCCGCCTCGTATCCGCCGGGTCCGCCACCGATGATCACGATCCGAGTCACGAGGACCATTCTCCCGCATGCCGGAACCAAAGCCACGCCGGGGGCGTTGCCATCTGCTCACCCCGCCCTCGGGCCGCGGTGAGCGCCGCCCGTCCCCGTCCCGGGCAGCGCTCTCCCGTAGGCTGGCGCCCATGTCGCTCTACGCCGCGTACGCCACGAACCTCGACGCCCGGCAGATGACCCGGCGTGCTCCGCACTCCCCGCTGCGCGGCACGGGCTGGCTGGACGGCTGGCGGCTGACCTTCGGCGGCGAGCACCTCGGCTGGGAGGGTTCGCTGGCCACGGTGGTGGAGGACGAGAAGGACCAGGTGTTCGTCTCGCTGTACGACGTCTCGCCGGTGGACGAGGAGGGCCTCGACCGCTGGGAGGGCGTCCAGCTCGGGATCTACCGCAAGATCAGGCTGCGGGCGCACACCCTGGAGGGCGACATCCCGGTGTGGACGTACGTGCTCAACGACTACGAGGGCGGGCTGCCCGCCGCCCGCTACCTCGGCCTGATCGCGGACGCGGCGGAGAGCGCCGGCGCCCCCGACGACTACGTGCGGGACCTGCGCCGCCGCCCCTGCTGAACCGCCGCGGGCGCGTGCGGCGGCACCCGGCGCACCGGCCGGCTCGTGCGATCCGCCGAACGGCGGGCCCGACGACCGGCGATTCCCGGTCTTTACGGACGATTCGGGTAACGATCCGGCGCGTCTTGGCGGGTTGGTCTACGCGCGTAGGCGAATCTTGTCTATCCTCGGCAGTGTGAACGCATCTCCTCAGTCGGTCGTCTCCGCCGACCCCTACGCCGCCGCCCGGGCCGCCGCCGACCGCCTCCGCGAGCTGACCGGCGCCGAGCGCCACGACGTCGCCCTCGTCATGGGCTCCGGCTGGGTGCCGGCCGCCGACGCGCTCGGCGAGACCGTGGCCGAGTTCGCCGTCACCGAGCTCCCGGGCTTCCCCGCCCCCGCCGTCGCCGGGCACGCCGGCCGCATCCGCTCCGTGAAGATCGGCGAGAAGCGCGCCCTGATCTTCCTCGGCCGCAACCACTACTACGAGGGCCACGGCGTGGCCACCGTGGTGCACGGCGTGCGCACCGCCGCCGCCGCCGGCTGCGGGATCATCGTCCTCACCAACGGCTGCGGCGGCCTGCGCCAGGGCTGGACCCCGGGCCAGCCGGTCCTGATCAGCGACCACATCAACCTCACCGCCGACTCGCCGATCGTCGGCGCCAACTTCGTCGACCTCACCGACCTGTACTCCAAGCGCCTGCGCGCCCTGTGCCGCGAGGTCGACCCGACCCTCGACGAGGCCGTCTACGTGCAGTTCCGCGGCCCGCACTACGAGACCCCGGCCGAGGTCAACATGGCCCGGGTGATCGGCGGCGAGCTCGTCGGCATGTCCACCACCCTGGAGGCCATCGCCGCCCGCGAGGCCGGCTCCGAGGTGCTCGGCATCTCGCTGGTCACCAACCTGGCCGCCGGCATGACCGGCGAGCCGCTCAACCACGAAGAGGTGCTGGAGGCCGGCAAGGCCAGCGCCGAGCGGATGGGCGAACTGCTGGCGAAGGTCCTTGAGCGGATCTGAGCACGTCCTGACGCAGAATCAGTAGACCGGCGGGGGGGGGGGGGGCCCCCCCCCGGGGGGGGGGGGGCCCCGCCCCCCGCCCCCCGGGGGGGCGGCCCCAGGACCGGGCGGCCCACCCCCCCACGCGCCGCCCCCCCCGGCCC